>JAHDKR010000081.1 GCA_018436785.1 Synergistaceae bacterium
CAACGGCTTCACGGTGCTCTACAGCGGACTCTGGTGGGTCTCCATCCTGCCGGGGCTCTACATCATGATCATCGTCTTCGGCATCAACCTTCTGGGCGACTTCCTGAGGGACGAGCTGAACCCGAAGCTCAAGTGAGGAGGGACGGACCGAATGAACGACACGCTGCTTGAAGTAAAGAATCTGCGCACGTACTTCCACACGTTCAAAGGGACCGTCAAGGCGGTCGACGACGTCTCCTTCTCCGTCGGGCGGGGCGAAATCCTCGCCATCGTCGGCGAATCGGGAGGCGGAAAGTCCGTCACCGGCTTTTCCGTCATCCGCCTGATCGAAGAGCCCGGCGTCATCGAGTCGGGGGAGATCCTCTTCGAGGGCCGCGACGTGATGAAGCTCTCCGAGCGCGAGGTGGACCGTCTCCGGGGGAAGGAGATCTCCATGATCTTCCAGGACCCGATGACGTCGCTGAACCCCGTGTACACCATAGGACGGCAGATAGAGGAAAGTCTGCTGCTCCACACGAAGCTGAACAGGGAGGAGCGGCGCGCGGCCTGCATCGACCTGCTGCGGTCGGTCGGCATCTCCAACCCCGAGAGCAGACTCAAGGCCTACCCGCACCAGTTCAGCGGCGGCATGCGGCAGCGGGTGGTCATCGCCATCGCGCTGGCCGCGGACCCCAAGCTGATCATCGCCGACGAACCCACCACGGCGCTCGACGTGACGATACAGGCGCAGATCCTTCGCCTGATGGCCGACCTTGTCAGGGCGAAGAACCGCTCGATGATCCTGGTCACCCACGACCTCGCCGTCGTCTCGGAGATGGCCGACCGGATCAACGTGATGTACTGCGGCAAGATCGTGGAGACCGGTTCCGCGCGGAAGGTCATCGACGAGAGCGCGCACCCGTACACGAAGGGGCTGATCGACTCCATCCCCGACCTGGAGCGCGACAGGAAGAGGCTGAACACCATCAAGGGCATCGTCCCCAACATGTTCGAGCTGCCCGAGGGGTGTAACTTCGCCCCCCGCTGTGCGCGCGCTACGGAGCTGTGCTTCGGCGTCGAGCCGGAGCAGAGAGAAATCGGGGCGGGGCATTTCGTCGCCTGCCACTTCCCGCTGGGCGGGCCGGCCCATGAAGAGGAGGCGCGCTCATGACGAAACTGCTTGAAGTGACGAACCTGGAACAGCGCTTCGACCTGAATACCGACTTCTTGAGCAAGCTTGTCTTCGAGAAGGGACGTATCGTCAAGCGCGAGCGGATCGTGAAGGCCGTCAACGGCGTCAGCTTCTCCGTCGGCAGGCGCGAGGTCTTCAGCATCGTGGGCGAATCCGGGTGCGGCAAGTCGACTGTCGCCCGCACCGTGGTGAAGCTCATCGAGCCGAAGGGGGGGCGGATTTGCTACGACGGCAGAGATATTACCGAACTCTCCCGCACGGAGATGCTCCCCTTCCGGAAACGGATGCAGATGATCTTCCAGGACCCCTACGCCTCGCTGAATCCAAGGCAGCGGGTGGCGGACATCCTCGTCGAGCCGATGCTCTTCCACAAGATTGCGCGGTCGCCGGAGGATGCGCGGGAGAAAGCGCTCGAAATTCTGAACAGGGTCGGCATCCGCCCCGAGCAGGCGTCGCGCTACCCGCACCAGTTCAGCGGAGGGCAGCGGCAGCGGATCGGCATCGCGCGCGCGCTCGCCGTGGAACCGGAGTTCATCGTCGCCGACGAGCCGGTCTCCGCGCTCGACGTCTCAATCCAGGCGCAGATTCTCAATCTGCTGATGGACCTGAAGGAAGAGTTTTCCTTCTCGTACCTCTTCATCGCGCACGACCTCTCCGTGGTGAAGCACATCAGCGACAACCTCGCGGTGATGTACCTCGGGAGGATGGTGGAAAAGGGGAGCAAGGCGCATATCTTCGGAAACCCGCTGCACCCCTACACGCTCGCCCTCTTTTCGGCGATTCCCCGCATTTCGGGAACGAAGATGCGCACCGGGCGCAACCTGGAGGGGGAGATCCCCAGCGCTATCGACCTTCCGCCGGGGTGCTGCTTCCATACGCGCTGCCCGAAGGCGCTCCCGGTCTGCCGGGAGGTTGTGCCTCAGGAGCGGGAGATCGAACCGGGGCACTTCGTTTCGTGCCATCTTTTTGCTTAGACGAAAGAGGCGGGGTTCTTCCCCCGGCCTCGATGCCATACCAACGATAAAGGACGTGTACAAATGAAAGAACGTATTCTGAAACGAGCGGACGAACTGAAGTCGGAGCTGCTGCGCCTGAGCCACGACATCCACGCGAACCCCGAGACCTCCTTCGAGGAGGTCCGGGCCGCCGCATGGCAGAAGGAGCTGCTCGAAAAGCACGGGTTTACAGTGGAGGCGCCTTTCTGCGGCATGGAGACCGCCTTCCGCGCGGTGAAAAAGAGCGGGAAGCCCGGTCCGGTCGTCGCTTTCCTCTCCGAGTACGATGCGCTCAACGGGCTGGGGCACGCCTGCGGGCACAACATCATTGCGGCGTCGAGCGTCGGCGCTGGGCTCGCGCTCGCTTCCGTTCTCGACGAAACGGGCGGCGAGGTGCAGGTCATCGGGACTCCCGCGGAGGAGGGCGGCGGCGGCAAGGTCTTCATGGTGGAGCGGGGCGCCTTCGATGGCGTGGACTTCGCCTTGATGATGCACCCCAGCACGAAGAACATCATCGGGCGGGGCGGACTTGCGGCCCAAGGCGTGCGCGTGGAGTACAGAGGGCGTTCTGCGCACTCCGCAACGCCGGACAAGGGGATCAACGCGCTTACTTCGCTCATCGCCCTCTTCAACGGCATCGACACGCTGCGGCAGGTCTGGCCGAACTCGGCGAAGATCAACGGCATCATCACCAAGGGGGGGAGCGCGTCGAACATCATCCCCGAGCTGGCCGAGGCTCTCTTCACCGTTCGCGCCTCCACCAAGAAGGAGCTCGTCGCCATGTTCGCCGACCTCCAGCGCGTGGCGGACGCGGCGGCGCGCCTCACCGGGGCGGAAGTCGTCGTCGATGGAGAGCCGGTGTACGCGGAGCGCTATTCGAACTCCGTCATGGGCGAGGCCTTCAAGAGGAACATGGAGACGCTCGGCGAGCCGATGGAGTACCCGGACCCGAAGGAGCGCGTCGGCTCGTCAGACGTGGGGAACGTTTCGCTCGAAATTCCGACCATCCACGAGTACCTCGCCATCGCAGACCCCTCCGTGGCCGGGCATACGGCCGAGTTCCGCGAGGCCTCCCTGTCGCCGAGGGGCGACGACGTCGTGCTCCTCGCGGCGAAGGGGCTCGCGCTCACCGGCTGGGACCTGCTGACCGACGAATCGCTCCGGGAGGCTGCGAAGGCGGAGTACCTGGAGAAGGTCGCGCCGTACAAAAGCTGACAAAAGTTTCTTCAAGTTTTATGGAGTAAATAGTCTTTTATTTTTTGAGCCTGTTTGCTATACTCTCCCTCATACTTTGACAGGGCTCACCGGATCTCCCGTCGCCGCTTCGCTCGCATGCACATGAGCGAAGCGGCATGATATCGGGCGCGCGTGATGTCCGCATTTTTTAAGGGAGGTTCGCAGAAATGACTGAAGAGTTCAGGATCGCCATTCTTGGCGCGGGGAACATAGGCACGAGTATTGCGAAGGGGCTGGTGCAGTCGGGACACTTTTCTCCCGGCAGAATCACTCTGACGAGGCGGCGCGTCCATCTGCTGGAGGATTTCAAGGCGCAGGGGTTCGATGTGTCGAACGATAACATCGCCGCCGTGAACGCATCGGACGTGGTCATCGTCTCCGTCGAGCCGCAGCTGGTCGACGGCGTGCTGGAGCAGATAGCTCCCGCGCTCGACTTCGACAGGCACATCCTCATCTCGGTGGTCACGGGCATTTCCCTCCATCAGATCGAGGCGAAGCTCGGCAAGCGGATGCGCATCGCCCGCGCCATGCCGAACACCGCCATCGCGGTGCGGGAGTCGATGACCTGCATCGCCTCCAACGGTCCGGACGACAAGGCGCTGGAGATGGCGAAGCTGCTCTTCAACGACGTGGGGAAGACGCTCCGCATCCGCGAGGAGGACATGCTCGCCGCCACCGCGCTCGGCGCGTGCGGCATCGCCTACTTCCTGCGGGCGATCCGCGCCGCGTCGCAGGGCGGCATCGAAGTCGGCCTCTCCGCGAAGAATTCCCTCGCGATGGCTGTGCAGACTGCGAAGGGAGCGGCGTGCCTTCTCTCCGTGGGCGGTACGCACCCGGAGAGCGAGATCGACAAGGTGACCACGCCGAACGGTTGCACCATCTCCGGATTGAATTGCATGGAGCACGAGGGGTTCAGCTCCGCGATGATCCGAGGCATCACCGTCTCCGCGGAGAAGGCCGCGAGGCTCTACCGGAAAGAGTAGCGCGACCTTCTCGACAGTGAAAACCCCGTTCTCTCAGGCGGCTTCGGGGCCGGTGATCAGGTGGTATCGCAGTTCCCGCCGGAAGAAGAAGACCGTCACGAGGCAGGAGAGCGCGTCGGCAAGAGGAAACGCGAGCCACACGCCGTCGGTAGACCCGAGAAGGGATGGAAGGGTCAGGACGAACGGTATTAAAAGCAGTACCTGGCGGGAGAGGGAGAGGATGAACGCGGGGCGGGCCTTGCCGAGCGCCTGGAACATCGCCGAGCCGATGATCTGGAAGCCGATGACGAAGAACATGCTTGTGATGATGCGCATCGCTCGTGATCCCTCGGCGATGAGCATCTCGTCTCTTGTGAAGATGGCGAATATCTGCGCCGGGAAGAGCTGCGCGGTCAGAAAACCAGCGAGCGCGAGCAGCGTCGAGGTGATTATCGCCAAGCGGATGGAGCTGCGCGCGCGATCCAATCGCCCCGCGCCGTAGTTGTACCCCAGGATGGGCTGAAAGCCCTGCGCTATGCCCATCAGCGGCATGAAGAAAAACGACAGTCCCCTGTGAATCACTCCGTACACGGCAACGTGCATATCGCCCCCCCACCGGATGAGCGCCGCGTTGATCAGCACCATCGAAAGACTTCCGGCGGCCATGCGGGTGAATTCGGACGAGCCGATCGCCGCGATCTCGCGTATGAGCGAGAAACTCGGGAGCAGATTTTTCCGAATGAACCGCAGGCTGCTCCGTCCGCTGTAGAAGTAGCCGAATATCCAGACGAACATCACCATCTGCGAGATGACCGTCGCCACGGCGGCTCCCCGGATGCCCCAGCCGAACCAGAAGATGAAGATCGGGTCGAGGATGATGTTGAGTATCGCCGAGATGAGCAGCGTCGTCATGGCGATTCTCGCCCGGCCCTCGGCGCGCGCCATGTGGTTGCCCGCCATGGCGAACATCTGGAACGGCACGCCGAAGAGAATCACCGAGAGGTAGTCCTCGGCGTAGGGAAGAATGGCCTCGGTCGCCCCGAAGAGTCGGAGCAGCGAGGGAAGGAAGAGCAGCGAAAGCGAGGAAACGAGCACGCCCACAGAGAGCGAGAATCCCACGGTTGCGCCGAAAGCCTGTTGCGCGCGGTCTTCATCTCCTGCGCCGAGGCTGCGGGAAACGATGGACGAACCGCCGACGCCCGCCATGATGGCGAGCGCGCCCCCCAGAAACTGGATAGGGAAACAGATTGCTACCGAGGCGAGGCCGAGCGAGCCGACGCCGTGACCGATGAAGATTGAATCCGCAATATTGTACGAGGCCATGACAAGCATGCCGATGACCGAAGGCAGAGAGAGGCGGAATAATAGTCTGCCCACGCTCTCCGTGCCGAGATGGTGTCTGTCAGTGTTCACAAAACTCCTCCGAATCTTTGGTTAAATTTGTGTTTTTGTCTTGCCGATAGCGCGGACTTCGAGGATTCCCGACTCCGAGAAGAGCTCGACCGTGCGCCCCCACGAGCCTCCCGTGTCCTCGGCGACGATCGGAATGCGCAGCAGGGCAAGCGCCTGCTTGCAGGCCGCCACGTTGCGCGCGCCTATTTTCAGCAGCGAGTCAGCCTCTCCGCCGAGGTTGAACATCTGCGCGCCGCCCGCCAGCTTGGCCACGAGCCGTCTCTGGTCCGCGCCGGAGCGGATCATCTGCTGCAGCAGGTCGGGGACGGCGGAATCGGCGAACTTCGACCTGTTGAAGTCCGCGCCCTTGGCGAGTTCCGTGGAAGGAAGCATCACATGGACCATACCGCCTATTTTTCTTCTTTCGTCGTAGAGGGTAACGCCGACGCACGAGCCCAAACCCAGGGTCGAGACGCTGTTCGGGTTCAGTACGACCCCCGACTCGGCGATGCCCACCCTAATGGTCGCCATTTCCGGCGACCCCCAGAGCCTGGAAGATTTTATTGAACGATTCCGGATCGGGGAGCAGGAAGATATGCCCCGCTCCGTCCCCGGAGAGCGCGCCGCCGTCCAGCGAGAGCGCGCCGTCGATCACGATTGCCGTGTCGCCGCTTCGCCCGATCTCCGAGAGGCTGAACGCGAGAATTGCTCCCGCCATGTCCATCGCCAGCGACGGAACGGACGGGCTCAGCTCGAAGCCGAGGAAGTCGGAGAGCGCCGTAATGTACGAGCCGATCATGATGTTCCCCACCTCGTGGAGGACGGAGAGCCCCATCTCGGAGAAGCCCTGCTCTTCGGTCTCGGTCGCTCCCGTCATGTGCCGGACGAGCGATTGCGCGTCCTCCCGGCTCATAACGAAGAGCATGTTTCCGGAGATGCCCCCCTCGATACGCACAAAGACGCTCAGAATCATCCGCTCCGCTCCGCCGACGTACTCGATAATCTCGTTGAAGGGCATCGGGAATACGCGCGACACGCGCATATCGACCGTCTTTCCCAACAGCGTGGAGAGAGATGTGGCGGCGTTTCCGGCGCCGATGTTGCTGACCTCCCTGAGCACGTCGAGGTGAAAGTCGCTCATCCTTTGCAGCGCGTCCCCCGTTTCGGGCGAGCGAAACCCTTCGTTTCCGCTTTCCCGCCGTTCGCCCGTCATGCCTGGCCCCCTCCCTGGCGCACCGGGCCGCCGAAACTGTTGAGTGTCTGCGCGATGCGCTTGTCCTTCACCATGATATGATCAAGGGTCCAGTTGTACAGCATGTCGCGGAGGTCTTCTATCTGTCGCTGCGTACATTCTTCTTTTTGCACCAGGCTGGTGTGCACGTCGAAAACCTGCTTGATGAACCAGCTGTGCTCGTCTCTGTGCTCTTTGAACTGGTCGTAGCAGTTGCGGATCATGATCAGCTCTTCTGCCCCGAAGTGCTGAATCGCGTACCCCACAAGATAGTTCACCGTCTCCTCGACTTTGTGCAAATCGCCGCCGTCCACGGCGTGCGAAAAAGAGGCGATGCGCTCGATCAGCTTCTTGTGCTGGTCGTCGATGATGCCGATGCCGATGGCGAGTTCGTCGCTCCACTGTATGTTCATGTGTATTCCTCCCGTCAGGGGCGATAGAAACTTGGCGGGAAAACACCCGTCCGCTGTATTGTACCAGAAAGAAGAGCGGAAGAAGACTGGTTTGTGTATAATAATGGGCCAGAATACGGATATTAAGGAAAGGATTGGATTCCCATGACGATAACCGTTCTCTACGGCGGAGAAGGCCCCGAGAGGGAGGTCTCCCTCAGAAGCGGCGCGGCCGTGACTTCCGCCTTCGCGGAGCGGGGGCGCGATGTGACAGGTGCGGATCTTCGCCGCAAGGAGGACCTTTTCGCGCTTCTCGATGAAGGGAACGTCGAGTTCGCCTTCATCGCCCTCCACGGCGGGTGGGGAGAGGACGGTACGCTCCAGGCGGCGCTGGAGATGGCCGGTGTTCCGTTCTCCGGCTCGGGACACGCGGCATGCGCTCTTGCGATGGATAAGACGGCGAGCAAGGCGCTCTTTCGCTGGAAGGGCATCTCCGTACCGAAGGGGATCGAGGTCACCCGGGAACGCGGCGTCCGCGACCTGCTGGACGATCCGCACATGTCCTCTCTTCTTGAACGCTCGGGGAAGCTCGTGGTCAAGCCGTGCTGTTCGGGGAGCACCGTCGGCGTCTCCATCCTTTCGGGAACCGACCGGCTCGCAGAGGCGCTCGAAGACGCTTTCCGCTACGACCCGCGGGTGCTTGTGGAGGAGTATGTCTCCGGAAGGGAGCTGACGGTGACCGTGTATGAGAAAGACGGCGTTCCCCGTTGCCTGCCGGTCATCGAGATTCAGCCCGTAACTGGATTCTACGACTACAGCTCGAAGTACACGCCGGGAGCCTCCGAATACCTCGTTCCGGCGCCGCTGTCGGAGTTCGTCCTCCGCAGGGTGGAAGCGGCCTCCCTCGCCGCGCACGCGGCGCTCGGGTGCGCGGCGTACAGCAGGGTCGATCTCAGGCTCGACGAGGAGGGGTTCCCCTCCGTTCTCGAAGTGAACACCGTCCCCGGGATGACCGCGACAAGCCTTGTTCCCAAGGCCGCGGCGGCGGCGGGGATCTCCTTCGGCGAATTTCTCGAAGAAGTTGTCGAATCCTCCCTCGCCGCCCGGCGCGGCTGAGACTCAGTAGTCCGTCACGTACTGGAACTGCTTGCGGAACTCGTCCGGCGGCATCTTCGCCGCCACCGCGAGGCGTTCGAACTCGATGCCGGGGTTGAAATCCTTCTTCTCCAGCCGGATCATGTACTGCCTGGCGATCCTGTACTGGATGGACTGTGTGTTCACCATGCGGATACGGGTCTTCTTCGTGACCGGGTCGATGATCTGGTCGAAGGGGATGGGCACGATCTGGTTGTTCTGAATGGTGATGAGCGCGTTCGTCCCTCCGTCGCGGAGGAATTCGAACGCCCCGTACCCAAGGTTCCGCGTGTACTCGATGTCGAAGGCGTTCGGGGGCGCGCAGCGGACCTCGTATCCGACTTCTTTGTTGTTGACCGTCATCTTCAGGCCCATCCCGGAAAGCTTGACGAGCAGCTCTTTCTTGAGGACGTCCGAGAAGTTGATCTCGGCGTAGCGGATGTGCCCGTGGTCGTCGTACTCCAGGCAGTCCGCGGCCTCAAGATCCTCCAGGCGGATCTTCTCGATCAGCCCCTCGGCGGTGACCGCGACGCCGTAGTTGCGCCCCGAGGCCAACCGTTTCACAATGGAGCCCGTGACGATGTCCACCACGAGGGAGAGCGGGATCTTCTCCTTCCCCGGGAATTCCTCGGGGATGAGCGTCAACGTCGCCCCCGCGCTCTTGCCGATGCCGAGGGCGAGATGGCCCGCCACGCGCCCCATCGCGACCACCAGGTACCAGCGCCCCGTCGTCTTGGCGTCCTCCATCAGGTTGGAGACGATCTGCGTCCCAAGCGAACGCGCCGTCTCGAAGCCGAAGGTGGGGATGCCCTCGGGGAGCGGAAGGTCGTTGTCGATCGTCTTGGGGACGTGAACGAAGTTGATGGTCAGACCGAGGTTGTTCTTCGCGAAGTCGGCGACGCGCGAGGCCGCGTATGCGGTGTCGTCGCCTCCGATGGTCACGAGGTGCGTGACTCCCAGCTCGATGAGCGTGTCCACCACCTTCCGCAGCGACTCGTCGCTCTTCGTGGGGTTGAACCGGGAGATCCGCAGGATGCTCCCTCCGTCGGAGTGGATTCGGCTGACGGCGTCGATGGTGAGAGGGGTCACCTTCTTCTCCCCCTTCCCCAGGTTGGAGAAGCCGTCGTAGATGCCGTACACTTCCCACCCGGACTTCTTTGCTTCTATGGTGACGGAGCTGATCACGCTGTTGATCCCCGGGGCGGGACCTCCTCCGCAGACGATGGCGAGTGTTTTTTGATCCGGATTCGTCATGAGGCGCCTCCTTCAATATGAAAGATAAAAAGAAAGACTTCGTAAAATTTTAGCACATCGCACGGTATAATAAACGGCGAAGGAGCGGATGCGCATGATTTTTCTTACAGGCGACACGCACGGCCTTCTCGAGATCGATCGGCTCGGGACGGCGAATTTCCCCTTGGGAGAGAGGCTTGGGCGGAACGACCTGGTCGTCATCCTGGGCGACTTCGGCCTTCTGTGGAGCGACCCTCCCCGCGCGGAAGAGAGGCTCGCCTTGCGCCGCCTTGAGGAGAGCCCCTGGACCACCCTTTTCGTGGACGGTAACCACGAAAACTTCTCCATGCTCGACGCCCTCCCCGAGGAGGAGCGGTTCGGCGCGCCGGTCGGCGTCGTCTCGCCGCACGTTCTCCATCTGCGCCGCGGGTACGTCTACACGCTCGCGGGGAAGCGCTGCTTCGTCTTCGGCGGCGCGCGCAGCGTGGACAGGAAGGGGCGGACGAGGGGGAGATCCTGGTGGCCCGAGGAGATTCCGTCGGCCGAAGAGTACCGCCGGGGGCTCGATTCGCTGGAGGCTTCGGAGTGGAGCGTCGACTGGATTCTTACCCACACGGCTCCCAACCATATTCTGCAGGCGCTCGACCTACACAAGTACCTGCACGGAGACCCCGTCTCGGCCTACTTGGACGAGATTTACAAAGAAGTGTCCTACCAAAAATGGTTCTGCGGCCACCTGCACCGCAACAGCCGTTTCGCGAAAGACCGTATCCATGTGCTCCGGGAGAACATCGTGAACGGCGATACGGAAGAGACCGTCTCGGTGGAGCGCGACCGCCCTCCTCTCAGGGAACGGATCCGCGCCATAACGCGCCTCCGCCCTCTCGAAGGAGACTGAACGGCTCCGTCTTAAAAAGTAGCGAACGGTCGGGCGGAGAATAGAGTATACTTAGAGGAATCCCGTGAAACTCTAGCGGGGCCTACGGCCCCGTTGCCGCGGGACATGAAGAGCCGGAATCCCGGAGGCGCCTATGAAGAAGACCTTTTTCCGTTCATCGCATAAACGCGCCGCGAGTCTCGCCGATATTCTTGTCGTCGTGCTCTTGCTGGCGGCTGGATTTTTCCTCGGCGAGTGGCGCGTGTCGAAGGCAGAGCTGGGGATGCGCCATAACCTGGTCCGCCGAGCGCGCCTTTTCGCCGAAAGCGTCAATCCTCGCGCGGTCAAGCGCCTCTCAGGTTCCGAATCGGACCGCGTTTCTCCGGACTACCGCCGCTTCAAAGAACAGAGCGTTTCGCTCCTCTCCGCCTTTCCCGACTGCCGTTTCATCTCGCTCCTTGGCCGCCGTGCCGACGGGTCGATCTTCATTTACTTCGATTCCGAGCCCGAAGGCTCGCCGGACGAGTCGCCCCCCGGAGAGAGGTATGTTCCTCCGGATCCCGTACTGCTGGAGGCCTTCGACAAGGGGAAGAGCGTTGTCGCCGGTCCCTTTATGGATATTTGGGGAAGCCTCGTCGCGGCGTGGGTTCCCGTCGCCGACCCGGATACCGGGAAGCCCGCGTTCGTCGCCGCGCTCGATATCGACGGCGGGAAGTGGCGGAGCGACGCCCGACGCGCCGCATACGTTCCGGAATGCGCGGCGGTCCTTCTGGCCGCTCTCTTTATCGTATGGCGGATACTGACGCTGCGCCGCGCCCTGAGGAGGAGAACTACCTACCGTTGGTATCACCGCTACGCCGACGCTCTCTTCGTCGCCGCGACCGGGCTCGTGCTGACATTTTCGATACTTCTCGTCTCATCGGAGGTTGAGCGCTCGACGCGTGAGGATACCTTTCACATGCTTGCCGACTCGGAGTCGGGGAAGCTGCACAACAGCCTGAAGAGCATCAGGGATATCGGCGTCGAGGGGGCGGCGGCGTTCTTCTCGTACAGCGATTTCGTCGACTTCGAGGAATTCAAGGGGTACGCCCGTCATCTGGAGGAGTTGCCCGAGGTGCGGGGCGCCACGTGGCTTCCGCTCGTTCCGCATGAAGAGCGCGAGGCGTTCGAACGTCTCGGACGCTCGCTCGTTACAGAGGATTTCGTCATCCGCGATTACGGGGAGGGGGGAAGGAGGGGCCCCGCTCCTGAGCGTCCCTTTTATTATCCGGTGTTCTACCGCATACCCTTTGAGGGGAGCGAGCGCATACTGGGGGCTGACTTTGCTCAGGTTCCCTCCAGAAGAGCCGCCATCGACGAGGCGCGCGCTTCCCGCCTTCCCGCGGCGACGGAGGCGATCCCTCTGCTCGCCGCCCCGGGAACGCTGAAAGGGATCGTCGTCTTTCAGCCGGTATTTTCACGCAACGAAACGGAGAATTTCATGGGCGTGCTCGCCATAGTCGTCGAGTTGAACGCTCTCCTCAACCGGATGCGCACCGAAGAGGCGCATGTGGAGCGCCACGTGCTCGCCGGTGATTTGTGGCGCCTGTATGGCGCGGGAGTTCACGAACACGTCGTCTCCACGGGGGAAGGCGCCATTTTGCCGCCTGCATGGCCGTCCGTCGGGGATCTCTTCTCGGTGCGCCCCCTTCTCTTCTTCGGCAGGACGTTCGCCGTCATTCTGCGCCCCGGACCCGGCTTTCTTGCGCTCTATCCGCCCCGTGCCGGCTGGATGAGCCTTTTCGCAGGCATCATGGTGACCGCTGTGCTGACCATGCTCGCAATTATCGTCGCGAACCGCAGGGAGGAGCTTGAGCGCCAGGTCGCGATGAGAACGGATGAGCTGCGGCGAAGCAAGGATGAACTCTTCCTGATGAACGCGGCCCTCGTGGATACGACGCGCAAGACGCAGGAGATAGCGCGCCGCGCCGAGGCGGCCAGCGAGGCGAAGGGGCGCTTCCTCGCGAACATGAGTCACGAGATGCGGACGCCGTTGAACGGCTTCCTCGGGATGAACCGGCTGCTGCTCGACACCCGTTTGACGGAGGAGCAGCGGGAGTACGCCTTTGCGGCTCAAAAGTCCGGCGAGGCGCTGCTGACTCTGATAAGCGACGCGCTCGATATTGCGACCATCGACGAAGGCCGCTACCGTCTTGTCGAGGAAGATTTCGACTTGGACGAACTGCTTTCGAAACTGGAAACGATCTTCAGCGCGGCAGCGCACGAGAAAGGACTTCGTTTCACCTCCGTCCGTCCGTCTGTTCCGCTGCGGCTGCACGGCGACGGTCGCTGTCTTTACAGAATACTGAGAAGCCTCCTGGACAACGCGGTGAAGTTCACCGTCCGCGGGGAGGTGCGTTTTTCCGTCTCCGCCCTTGAAGAGAGCGATCGGACCGTTCGCCTGCGCTTTTCGGTGGAGGACACGGGCGTCGGTATCCCGTCGGAGCAGCAGGGGTGCGTCTTCGAACGCTTCTGGCAAGGCGACGACTCGACCACGAAGTCGTACCAGGGCGCGGGGCTTGGCCTCCCCATGGCGAAGGAGCTTGCCGCGCTTCTCGGCGGGGAGCTTGAAATGCAAAGCGAGGAGGGGAGGGGAACGACGTTTTCTTTCGAGTCGCTCTTCCACAAGGGGGCTTCCCCTGCGGCGCCTTCCATACAGGACGAATCCGTGACAGGCAGAAGAATACTGCTTGCGGAGGACAACCCTGTCAACCGGAAGTTTGCGCTGGCGATGCTTCGCAAGCTGGGGTACTCGGTCGCCTCCGCTGAAAACGGCAAAGAAGCCGTGGACTACCTCTCCTCGAACGAATGCGACCTGGTGGTGATGGACGTGCAGATGCCCGTCATGGACGGGGTGGAGGCCACGCGGATGATCCGGAGCGGCGCGTCGGGCGCGCTCGACCCGTCGATACCCGTCGTCGCGCTCACTGCCTATGTCTCTCCTGAGGACAGGGAGCGCTGCATGGTCGCCGGAATGAACGCGTTTCTTCCGAAGCCGGCGGCTCCGGAAGAACTGGATGCCGCAATACGCCGGCTGCTTTACGGAGAAGCGGGAGGAGAGCGCGCCGAAACTCACGTGCCGGCCGAATACGCCGGGAAAGCAGCGCCCGTCTTCGATCGCGCAGCCGCTCTGAAACGCCTTATGGGCGACGAGGACGCCCTGGCGGAGCTTGCGGAGGAGTTCATCGAGGAGATGCCGAAGGATTTGGAGAAATTTTCCGCTCTGGTCTTCGAAGGGGACGCCGCCGCTGCGGGAAGGTGCGCGCACTCGATAAAGGGCGCCGCCGCCGGTATCGGCGGAGAGGCGCTCAGAGCCGCGGCGTTCGAGGCGGAGAAAGCCGGAAAGGCCGGGGACGCTAACGCGCTCCTGAAATTGGAGCCGGAAGTGCGCGAGCAGTACGAGCTTCTTGAGGCGGCGCTCCGTCAACTGATCTCCAGCCGGGGAGGAAAGAACGAATGAACGAGCGCGGACGATCGCTCTCTTTCTGGTTCGCCGAAGGCGGATTCCTCTTGCTGCTCACCGTCATTCTTTTGTCGGGCGCTTTGGTCGGCGCGTGGCGCGTGCGCGAGACCGACGCGTTTCTCCGCGAAGAGCTGCTGCGCACTACGCGCGTTCTTGCCGAGACCATCGACATCCGCGACGTGCGCCGCCTTACGGGGAGCGAACTGGATTTAGGGTCGCCCCAGTATGAAAGTTTCAAGAACTATTTCCGCTCGGTCTTGCAGATGTACCCGCGGAGCCGTTTCCTCACGCTCGTCGGACGGCGCTACGACGGCAAAGTATTCTTTTTTGTGGACTCGGAACCGCCGGGTTCGGAGGACGAATCGCCCCCCGGAGAAGTGTACGACGCAGTCGACCCGGGGTTTCTGCCCGCATTCGAGGAGGGAAGGGCCGTCGTCGTCGGCCCGGTCGTGGACCAGTGGGGGGCATGGATTTCGGCGTGGGTTCCCCTGGTTGAGCGCGGCTCCGACAGGGTGAGCGCCGCCCTGGCGTTGGATATCTCGGGAGAGGAATGGCAACTGACCCTGGAGAATGCCAAGCGCCTTCCTGCGCTGACGTCGCTCTTTCTTGCGTTGCTTCTTTTTGCCGGACGCTGGATGCTGCAGCAGCGGACCAAAACGGGAGGAGGAGCGTTCGGGAGATTCAGGTATCTCGAGTGCCTTCTGACATTGATCTTCGGTCTTGCCCTGACGGGGAGCGTGGCCTGGATGGTGCACGAACGTGAAAGCCGCTCCCACGCGCAGAGTTTTTCGATCGTCGCGGAAGCGCACTCCGTCAAGATGGCCGGAATGCTCTACAGACTCCGCAATTTCGTCCTCGAGGGAACCGCGCGGTTTATCGAGGCGCTCCCTTCGCTGGAGTACGAGTCGTTCAGGAGGTATTCACAGCATCTGTCGTCGGAGCCGGAGATCGACGCGCTCATGTGGAGTCCTCGGGTCCTCGCGGAAGAGCGGGCGGAGTTTGAAAGCACCGAGCGGGACGAATGGCGGCGCGCACTGGAGATACGCGAGCAGAACGGCGCCGGGGCGTACGTCCGCGCGGAGGAACGGGCGGAGTACGTTCCGGTGCTCTTCCGTTCCCCGATGACGGGAAGCATGTTCCCTGTGGGGGAGGATCTTCTTTCACACCCGGAGGTATCGGAAGCTCTCAGGACAGCCGTGAATACCAGAAGACCGGCCGCCGCTTTTGTACGGGTCCAGTACGGAAAGGAAGACGGCTCCGCGCTCTGGGTCTGCTACCCCCTCTTCCGGCGAGGCTTCAACGGCGCCCTCAGGGGCGTCGTGTCGGCGCTCTTTTTGCCGTCTTTCATGCCGGATGAAGTCATGGGCGGGAGCGGCGACGCCGGGATATTGAGCTTCGAGGCGCTCTCTCCCGAGGCGCCCCCGCGCTCGATTGCCCAGTGGGAGCTCGAAGGGAGACCGGGCTACCGATTCAATCGTCCCCTGTATGCGTTCGACGGCGCGTTCGCGGCGGTGCTGCGCCCCGGAGCCTCTTTCCTCAAATACCACCAACTAAGGATGGGCCTGTTTACCTCCCTCACGGGCATCCTGATGACGCTTGCCCTCGTCTTCTTCGTCGCGGTCACGGCGAACCGCCGGGAGCTGCTCGAAAAACTTGTCGAACAGCGAACTTCGGAGCTGCGTGAAAGCGAGTCCCGGCACAGGCTGGCGGGGCACATTTATCGTTCTCTCTCGGAGGGCATCGTCGTGACCGACCCGCAAGGGTACATTCTCGACGGAAACGCGGCGCTGGAGCATCTCACCGGGTATACGCTCGACGAGATACGCGGCAGGCGTCCGGGCATGTTTTCCGCGCAGCGAAAGCAGGGGGAGGACTCGCTTCACTTCTGGGGGCGCCTTCGCGAGCACGGCTCCTGGCAGGGAGAGACCTGGAACCGCCGTAAAGACGGGGAAGCCTACCCCGTATGGCTGACGGTGAACGCGGTCACGGACGAGAACGGAGAAGTAACCCACTACGCAGGGGTGCTGACCCACATCGGCGACATTAAATCGGAACAGCAGCGTCTTAGCCATCTCGCGTACCATGATTCGCTCACGGGACTGCCGAACAGGCTGCTCCTGGCCGACCGTCTCGAAATGGCGCTGCTCCGCTCACGCCGCGAACACTCGTACGTCGCGGTGCTCTTTCTCGACCTCGACGGCTTCAAGGAGATCAACGACACGTACGGACACGAGACCGGCGACGTCCTGCTCGTTTCGATCGCCCGCAGACTCGACGAGGCGGTGCGGGAGCAGGATACGGTCGCCAGACTGGGGGGCGACGAGTTCATTCTCCTCTTCGAGGGGCTTGGCGGCGTCGAGGAGGCGCATTCGCTCGCCAAGAGGGTGGATGCGCTGTTCGCCGAGCCGTTTGTCGCCGGAGGTCGTCCGTTCCTCTGCAGCGCCAGCGCGGGGCTGGCCGTTCACCGTCCCGGGGACGGGGCGACGGCGCAGGAGATGCTTGCGATCGCCGATATGCGGATGTACGAAGCAAAGGCGCAGCGAAAGACCTCGAAGGCCCTCTCGGGCAGCCGGGCGTGAGCAATGTGCCTGAAGAGTGCGTATTGCCGGAGAAGATTGTTCTGTGGTATGATATTTTTGTTTCTGCGGACGAAAAAGGGGGCCTTCCCGCTGCATTTTTGATTTGCGGCGCAAGCGGGAACCGGCGTAAAGCACCCTGCGAACAGTGGAGAGAGGATCCCGGCCATGGAGAAAGAGGTTCGGTCTCGCGGAGCATTTGAGCGGGGAGTCGTCGTCGTGTGTCTCCTTTTCGCAATCCTCGGAGGCATTCTCGGGTATTGGGAGATGCGGCGCGCTTCGCGGCACGTTCAGGAGGAGCTGCTCCGGACAGCCCGCCTCCTTTCGGAGAGCGTGAACCCGCGGCGTCTCCAAGCCCTTTCCGGCAGCGCCTCCGATCTGTATCTTCCTGACTACTCCCGCCTGAACGAGCAGCTGCTCTCGGTTCTTCCCGTGCTGCCCCGCGGCTCTTCCATATCTATTCTTGGGAGGAGGGAGGACGGCGCCCTCGTCTACCTGATGGACGTGCGCGCCGCCGCATCCGCGCTCCCCGGCGATGAATTCCGTGTCCGGTCCTCCGACTTCCAATACCCTTTCGACGAAAGACGGCCGCTTCTGCTCGGTCCTTTCGCTCACGACGACGGCTCTTTTTTTGCGGCGCTGGTCCCTTTGGTGGAACCGGTGACGCGCCCTGTCATCGCCGTATTCCTTCTTGAAACCGACGCCCGGAACTGGCGGCGCGAGCCGTACAGGGCGGCGCTTGTTCCGTGGGGAGCGACGATACTCCTCCTCATGGTTCTTTTTTTAGGCTACCGCTTCTCCCCACGACTCCGCGACTCGAGGGTTTTCGTGTACGCGGAGGTGCTCTGGGTTGCCTCGATGAGTCTTCTCCTCGCCGGATCGTGCGCATGGCTCGTGGGCGCGTACGAATTCCGCGGGCGTACGAGGGCGTTCTCCATGCTCTCCGACTTCGGCTCCAGCGCCTTGATACAGTCGCTCCAGGAGCTGCGGGATTGCAGCATCGAAGGATTGGGACGTTTTTTCGAGAGCAGCCAGCTTGTCGACGCCGAAGAATTTGCGGGCTTCGCCAGACATCTGATCGCCATACCCCATGTTGACGAAGTGCTGTGGGCGCCGGCCGTGCCCTCTTTAGCAGCCGAAAGCGGCGACCTGTCCGAAGCCGGACTTCTCTCTTCCGGGGATTTGACGGAAGGACCTTCCATGCCTTCTTCATCTTCCTACGCGCTCTCCTTCCCGGTGCTCTATTCGGTATCCGCCGACCGGAGGATACTGCCTCCGGGGACCGATCTGCGATCCATTCCCTCTTTAAAACATGCCATTGAGCTCTCTGTACGAAACGGCATGAAGACCGCCTCCGAAGCGGCGACGAGCGACGTCGGTTCCGACGGGGCATGCCGTTCCGTCCTTTTCCGTCCTGTGCGGAGCGCCGGGGGCGACCTGATGGGCGTTGTCGGCGTCGTGCTCAACCTGGAGGTTTTGCTGAACGATACGATGCTGCGTGACGAGGGGGCGCAACAGCACGTCATGGATGTTGAACTCAAGCGCCTCCTGCCCGGCGGGGAAGAGCGCCTGTTGCTCTCTATGCCATCAGGAGCGGATGCGCTTCCAAGGGAACGGAACGCGGAGTCTTTTCACTCTCTGCGCCCCTTCTTCGTGTTCGGTCGGTCTTTTGTGCTGGAGACGCGCTCGGGGGAAGGGTTTGCCTCGATGCACCCGGAACGAATGGGGAAGATCGTTCTCTTCTTCGGTATCGCCGTCTCGGCGCTTATTACGCTGCTCGCCGGGCTCTTTCTCAACTGGCGGCGGACGCTGCTCCGCTTCGTGACGATCAAGACGGTCTCTCTGGCGCAGAGCGAATTTCGTTCCCGCAAGCTCGCGCACCTCTACCGCTCCATCACGGAGGGAGTGGTGATAACGGATGCGGAGGGCCTCATCGAGGAGTGCAACGACGCGCTCGAAGAGCTGACGGGCTTCGCACTTGAGGAGATGCAGGGGAGATCGCTTGCCATCTTCTCCGCCAGGGAGGGGCAGTACGATCATGAGTTCCTGCGCTCGCTCGGGCAGAACGGGGTATGGCAAGGCGAGGTGTGGAACCGGAAGAGGGACGGAGAAGTATACCCTGTCTGGCTCACCATCGCGGCGGTTCAGGACGACTCGGGGCAGACGACGCACTACTCGGGCGTGATGCGGCACATCGGCGGCATCAAGAGCGAGCAGGAGCGCCTGAACAGGATGGCATACTACGATTTCCTGACCGGGTTGCCCAACCGCGCGCTCTTCACCGACCGCCTGGAGGTCGCCATGGCGAGGGCGAAACGCGAGGGTTCGATGGTCGCGCTGGTCTTTCTTGATCTTGACCGCTTCAAGGAGGTCAACGACGCCTTCGGGCACGAAGCCGGGGACGCTCTGCTTATCGCGGTAGCGGACCGTTTGAGCGGCGCGTTCCGCGAACAGGACACGGTTGCCCGCCTTGCGGGGGATGAATTTGTGCTCCTCTTCGAGGGGTTGCGTTCCGATGGTGAACTCGATCCGCTGCTTGAGCGCCTGGAGGCGCTTTTTCAAGAGCCGTTTACTGCGGATGGGCGTTCCATTTCGATGGAGGCGAGCTTCGGCGTTGCGTTTTTCCCGGAGGACGGAGCAGATGTCCGTTCTCTTCTGGACATTGCGGACGGAAAGATGTACGCTGAAAAAACAGCGCGCAGAAAGCGCAGGGGAGCGGCTTCCGGATCCGACGAAGAAGAAAACGGCCGTTCAGGGACTTTCGACGGAAACGCCGAAGAAGAAGGGTAAAGGGAAGGGTGAAAGAATCGTGAAAAGGCTTGGCGCTCTTATTGCAGTTTTCATCCTGTTCTCCTCGTTGTTCGCGACTATCGGCTCGGCGGCCGAACCAGCCGGATACGCGGCGACCATCGCCGCCGCCAGGGAGATCGTCTGGAAGACGCTCACGACCGGAGGAGGAAGTTCCGCGACCGTGGCCGTCATGGATGGAGGGAAGATCGTCTACTCCGAGCAGTTCGGCGCGGCGGAGCGCGCGACGAACCGCCCCGCGGATAGAGAGACGCGCTTCAACATCGGCTCCACCAGCAAGATGTTCGGCGCGACGGCGATCCTGCTGCTGGCCGACGAGGGGAAACTCTCCCTCGACGATCCCGTGGCGAAGCACCTGCCCGAGTTCGTTATGCGCGACGGCCGATACAGGGAGATCACGGTGCGGATGCTCTTCAACCACTCCTCGGGCCTTCCCGGTTCCAGCTTTATTTTCGAGTACGAGCCCGCGTACGATCCGCACGCGATGTTGCTCGACGTCCTGCGCGAGTCGGATCTGAAGCACGCGCCGGGGGCCATGGGTATCTACTGCAACGACGGCTTCACCCTCGCGGAGATGATCGTGGAGAAGCTCTCGGGGAAGAAGTTCATCGACTTCGTCGCGGAGCGCATCTTCGAGCCGCTGGGAATGAAGGACAGCGCCGCGAGCGTCGGCGAGACCGGCGGCAACGTCGCCGTGTACTACGACGTCCCGACCGGCAAAAAATACCCTCTTGAGGTCGTCCGCGTGCATGCGGCGGGAGGACTCTCCTCCACGGCCGAGGATCTGTGCCGTTTTGCGGACAGCTTCACCCCCGAAGGAAAGCATATCCTGAGCGAGGCCTCCCTCGCAGAAGCACTGAAGAGTCAGCCGACCCTTTTCACGAAACATCTGCACGACGCCGCAATGATGGACGCCTTCGGGTGGGACTACGCGTGGATTCCGGACTACCGCGAGAAGGGTGTGCAGGTGCTCGCAAAGAGCGGCGGGACGATGTTCTACTCCACCAACTTCCAGGTTGTTCCTGCCGAGCGCCTGGTTGTTGCTGTGAGTATTGCGGGCAGGGCGGACGCTCCCGGCGTTAGCCGTGCGATACTCGACGCGCTCATGAAGGAGAAGGGGCTCCCCTTCCCCGGGAAGCCGCCTCTGAAAAAACCCGGGGAGCCGCAGCCTATCCCCTCCGAGCTCTTGGCCTTCGAGGGAGCGTACTCCGACGGCGAGAGGGCGGTCCGTTTCCTCTTCGACCCGGAGAAGCGGACGCTGAATATCCACCACCTGCTTCCCGCGCCTCCGCAGGGAGAGGAAGCGCCTCCTCCCGTCTCTTTGGTCTACAGCGACGGAGTGTTTCATAACTATGAGAAGGGAACCTCCTACTATTTCGCGTCCGAGGGAAAAAACGTCTACCTGATCATGGAGAAGATTCCCGGCTTCGGCATGAACGTCCCGGCGTTCCAGAGGCTGGAGGAGATCAAGGAGCCGAAATCTCTCTCCATCGAGATGAACGGGGTGCTCTGGATGGCGCGGAACATACTTCCCGGGGCGCAGATTATGAACGGGACGCTGATGGGCTGGTCGTCCACGAGCCATGATCTGCCCGGGTACGTCTTCGGTTTCTCTCTGCAGAAGGTCGAGGATTTCAGCTTCGCGAGCATAGCGTCAACGGCTTTCCGCGACCAGTTCGCCCTTCAGCTCTCCCGGAAGGACGGCAAAATCAGGGCGAGGACCGGAATATTCGTTCTCTCTCCGGCTGACGAGGCGGAAACGCTCGCCGACGGAAAAAACAGCGTGACGATAGGGGCCGACGCCGAAAACGAGTGGCGGAAGGCCGGCAAGGACATGATCCTCTCCTTCGTCCGGCCCGAAAAGGGACGGGTGATCGCGGTCGACCCGGAAAACGACGCGGCGCTGCTTTACGACAGCGTTGTGGACAGCGGGGAGTTTTTCGCGCCGGAGGGAACCTTTCTCTTCCTCGCGGGCGCGGCGGGGGATGTGTTCGAGATAGAGGCCAGATAGAGCCGTCCATTTTTTACAGCCGGACAGACAAAGAGGAGGGGGCGCGACAATCTGCGCTTCCCCTCCTCTTTTCGTTATCCCAGAATTCCCAGCAGCTTCCTCTGAACGTTCAGGAAGTGGCGCTTCAGCACGCTCCACTCGACCTTCCGCAGCATCACCGGCCACGGGTCGCCCTCGGCGTCGTCGAAGAAGCTGAGGCTCTTCACCATGTGATAGAGGTTGAGGCGGCTGCCCGGAAACTTGCGCGGGAGCAGATAGAAGAGGTCTTCGAGCGGGACGCCCTGCAACGAGAGCTCGTAGAGGTCGAGAAAATCTTTGCGCGCTCCCCGGTCGGCCAGAGCGGCCCACTTCATCAGACCGGTGTCGCGCGGGGAGGACATGAAAAGCCCCGGAAGATCCGGCGGCTCCTGCAGCGGTTCAAGGAGGGGGTTGGGGTAGTGAAGCCAGGTAACGCGGATGCCGTCGATCCAGCCGTGGAACGTTCCGGCGTGCGTCTCCGCCACGGAAACCTCGCCGAACGGTTGCAGAAGGCCGGGAAGGCGTCCCGGATTGAAACTGTCGGGGAGAAACCAGTCGAAGTCCTCCGACTGGCGATGGCCGAACATAAGGGCGAGCGCGGTGCCTCCGGCGAGATAGACGCCGTGGACGGGGGGATTCGCGCAGAGAGCCTTCAGAAGAGATTGTCGGGGTTTGTCGAGAACATCCCAAAACATCGCATTTCCTCCTCCCTCAGACCGAAGTAGTTCTGCCAGCAGCGGGCGGTCTTTTTGCTCAGACGGCGGCTCGAAAGCACCACGGCGCGTATCTCTTCGGGCGCGACATTCTGTTTCAGCCACGCAAGCTGCGCCTCGTCCCCCAGGTTCAGCACCCGTTCGATGATCGCCGTGCGGTTGCGCCGAAAGTCCACGGCGGACCACTCCGCGTCCCAGAAGAGGGGGCGCAGAAACTCGGGGAGTCCGGAATGATTCGTCCCGCGGATTGATGCGCTCATGACGGCGATCGGGCCGCGCGCGGCCGGTCCTCCGTTCAGCGGCAGAGGTCGAGCGACTGAAGCAGCGTGCCGCAATACGCCTCCACCTCCGCAGCCGTCCCCAGCGAAAGAGCGTGCCGCGCCGCTTCTTCCAGGTCGCTCTTCCGAAGGTTCCGCAGAATCCACCGGGCTTGCAGAATGGACGGAGGGCTCATGCTGAACTCCGTCAGCCCCATCCCGATCAGGATCGGGATCAGCTTGGGATCCCCCGCCGACTCGCCGCACATCCCGACGTGGATACCGGCCTGCTTGCCGTTGTCGATCACGGTCTTCACGAGCCGGAGCACCGCCGGGTGGTAGGATGAGTAGAGGGGAGCCAGCTTGTCGTTTCCGCGGTCGACCGCCACGGTGTACTGGATGAGGTCGTTCGTACCGATGCTGAAGAAGTCGGACTCCTTCGCGAAGTGGTCGGAGAGCACGGCGGTCGAGGGAACCTCCACCATAATGCCCGCCAGGACGCCCTCGTCGAACGGAATCTTCCGCTGACGGAGATCGTCCTTCGTGTTTTCGAGGATCGCCTTCGCCGCGCGGAGCTCCTCAAGACAGGAGATCATCGGGAAGAGGATCCGCACGTTGCCGTAGGCGCTTGATCGGAGGATCGCCCGGAGCTGCACCTTGAATATCTCCTGCCGGTCCAGGCAGAGGCGGATGGCGCGGTAGCCGAGGAACGGGTTCTCCTCCTCCGGAATGGAGAGGTAGTCGAGCTTCTTGTCGCCGCCGATGTCGAGCGTCCTGATGACCACCGGCCGGCCGCCCATCCCCTCGACGACGCTCTTGTAGGCCTCGAACTGCTCGTCCTCGGTGGGGAGCATCGGGCTTTCGAGGTAGAGGAACTCCGTTCGATAGAGGCCGACGGCCTCGCCATCGTTCTTCAGCACCTCGTCGAGATCGCGGGAGGAACCGACGTTCGCCCCGAGCTCGACCTTCACGCCGTCGAGCGTCACCGTCTCCTTCCCTCGTATTTCGGAGAGGCGTCCGAGGAAGCATTCGTAGCGTTCCTGTTTTTCCTTGTAGCGTGCCAGCGTCTCCTCGTCGGGGTTCACGAAGACCTCCCCCGTCTCGCCGTCGAGGATGAGCAGGTCGCCGTTGCCTACCGTGCTCAGCAGCCCGTGCGCCCCCATCACGGAGGGGATTTGCATCGTGCGGGCGATAATCGCCGCATGAGAGGTCCTGCCTCCGACTTCGGAGGCGACGCCGAGCGTCATCTCGCGCTGGATCTGCGACATGTCGGACGCGGTGAAGTCGCGGGTGACGAGGATGGCCTTCTCCTGAAGCTGCGTGAAGTCCATTCCTCCCGCCTGAAGGAGGAGCTTTATCACCCGTTCGGAGATGTCCCTGACATCGTCGGAGCGGGCTTTCATGTAGTCGTTGTCCATGTTCTCGAAGATCTGGACGAGATTGTCCGAAACCTGTTTCACCGCCCACTCGGCGTTCGCGCTTTCGTCGAGGATAAGGCGCTCTATCCGTCCGGTGAAGTCGGGGTCCTGCAGCATCAGGCCGTGCGCCTCGAAGATGGCGGCCTCGTTGGGGCCGACGTTCTGCAGTACCCGCGAATATGATTCGCGAATCTGATCTCCAGCGAATTCGAGCGCGGTGCGAAAACGGCGAAGTTCCCGCTCGGGTTCGTCGACGTACTCCCGAACAATGTCGATCTGCTCTTTCCAGTGAATGACCGCTTTGCCGATGGCGATTCCGGGAGATACCCCGATTCCTCTCATGGTTTTCAGCACCTGCCTGTCGAATGTGTATCACATAATTATACACGCAGTTCGGCCTTTGTGCGCAAAGGAGTGAACAAGCGTTTCGTCCTCCGGAAGAATGGAAATCCGCCGTGCGGGAAGCGACGCGCTTACAAGAGCGTCAGCAGCACGTGAAGGAGGGGCAGCAGCCCCGCCATGCCGAGCACGGAGATCAGCCAGCAGCTGTTCGCCATATCCAGGTCGAGCGCGTAGAGCGAGGGGGGCACCAGCGCGTTGAACGCCACCGGCATGGAGGAGAGGACGAGCACGACCTTGAGCGGAAGCCCTCCGGCGATGCCGCCCAGTCCCAGCAGAGCGGCGAGCGACGTGCAGACGGCCGGAACCAGCAGAAACTTTACGCCGAGAACGGCGACGCCTTCTTTCAGGTAGGCGGAGGTCTTGCCGAAGCGCATGGCCATGCCGATGGAGGCCAGCAGGATCACCGTAGTCAGCGGAATGAGCAGCGCGTTGAGCTGCGAGAAGACCTCGGGGCGAGGCACATTGAGCAGGTTCAGCGTTGTTCCCGTCGTCAGGCTGAAGATGGAGACGAGAAGGAACGGATCGCGCTTCAGCCGTGCCGCGAGGCTCGCCCCGCCCGCGGTCTTCGCGTCGCTGTAGAGCCTGGCCACGGGGAAGCCGACGCCGTAGTAGACCATATCCTCGAACAGCTTGAAGAGCGGGACGTAGGCGTACCCCGCCTCGCCGAGAAAGACGAAGGTCACCAGCCCGCCGATGGCCCCGATGTTGGTGAAAAACCCGCAGCAGAACATCGCCCCCGCCTGCGGTCGTTCCAGCCGGAAGAGACGCGCCAGCAGCGCGCCCGCAAGGCCGCCGAAGATGTGGCAGAAAGCGCCTATTCCGGCGAGCAGGGCAAGGCGAGGCTCGCGTATCTCCACCACCCAGAGCGCCCCGATGAAGGTGAACGGACCCAGGCCCAGAAGGGCGAGCCGCTGCAGAAAGGTTCGGAGCACGGGCATGGACCATCGCAGCCGGACGATCCCCCGCTCGCTCGCGAGCCGGACTCCGTACCCCAGCAGCAGCCCGAAGGCGATGACGGAAAAGGAATAAAGTATCCGGCTCATACTCCGGCTTCGTTCCTTTTTTCGATACTATAGAGCGACTTCACAAAGAACTCCTCCTTGATTCGCATGAAGGGTATTATTCCCCGTGAAGCTCCCGATGTCAACGTGAAAAAACGCGCCCGGCGCGCTATACTTGAATCACACGCATGCGGCGCAGAAGCCGCGCACCAGGAGGGGAAGGCAATGGATCGTCCGGTCATCGGCATTGTGGGAAATCTGCTCATTGAACAAGCGGGGTTTTCGCCCGGTATGGAGCGGAGTTATGTGAACAACGACTATGTGGCCGCGGTGGAGCGCGCGGGAGGCATCCCGTTCATCCTGCCCGTCGTTCGCGGACAGGACGTGGCCGAACGCCAGACGGAGTGCGTCGACGCGCTGCTCATCTCCGGCGGGTATGACATGGATCCGCTGCTGTACGGGGAGGAACCGATACGCGCCCTTGAGTACGTCTACAGGGAGACCGACATCTTCCAGCTTCGCACCATCAAGACGGCGCTGAAACGGGGGCAGCCCATCCTCGCCATCTGCAAGGGAATCCAGCTGCTGAACGTCGCCTGCGGAGGGACGCTCTACCAGGATCTCGGCGAGATCCCCGGCTCCTTCGTCAAACACTCGCAGAACAGAAAACGCTCCTGCCCCAGCCACACTGTGATCGCGGAGGGGGAGTCGCTCATCGCCGAACTCTTCGGGGGCGCCTTTCCTGTGAACAGCTACCACCACCAGGCGCTCAAGGAGATAGGGCGCGGACTTGTCGTCACCTCGCGCGCGATGGACGGCGTCGTCGAGTCGGTGGAGACGGAGGACGACTCTTTCGTCGTCGGCGTGCAGTGGCACCCCGAGATGATGCTCTCCGGCGGCGACGAAATGCTGCCGCTCTTCCTCCGTTTCGCGGAGGCGGCGGAACGCTTCGCGCTCTCGCGATGAGCATACGCTGCGACGTCGTCCTCTCGCCCTCGGAGACGCTCCCGGAGGCCGACTGCTGGCTCGTTATCGACATTCTGAGGGCCACCACGACGATGTGCGCCTACTTCGACGGCGGCGGCAAGCGCCTCTATCCGGCGGAGTCCATCGAGGAGGCCTTTACGCTGCGCGACAGGCTGGCACGGGAGGGGAACGCCCCGCTCCTGATGGGCGAGCGGAACTCGCTTCCTCCCCCCGGCTTCGACCTCGGGAACTCCCCTCTGGAGCTGCTTGCCGCCGCGCCTGCAACACGCCCCGATGCCGTGATGGCGACGACCAACGGCACGAGGGCGCTGCTGAAGGCCGCGTCAAGCGGGGCGAAGGTCTATCCTGTGTGCGCGCGGAACGCGAACGCGACGCTCCGTGCGGCGCTCGGCGCCGGAGAGCGTATCGGCATCCTCTGCGCAGGGCTCTACGGACGCCCGGCCATGGACGACGCGGCCTGCGCGGGGTTGCTCGCCGAACAGATCCTCGGACAGGGCGCGGTGCTGGACGACGGCGCGAAGATGGCGCTCTCCGTATGGCAGGCCGGAATGCGCAACCTCTCCGCGCTGCTGGGTGCGTCGGTGCACGGCGGCCGCCTGCTCTCGCTGGGGTTCGCCCCGGACATGGCCTACGCCGCCGAGATCGACGCCTCCAGTTCCGTGCTCGTGCTGAGCGAGGTGAAGGGACTCCCCTGCATCGTCCCCGGAAACACCCCCGCCGCTTGATTCGTCGAGGAGGGGCGCGTTCTACTCGATATTGTATTTCTGGAGCAGCTCGCGCATCTTCTTCTCCGTCTCCGTTTCGATGAGCATCGCATCGGGAGCCGCGCGAACCGTAGGGGGAAGCGCGGGCTGCACGGTCCGCGGCCGCTTCTTTTCCGCCGGGGGCGGGGCGACCGCTGGCGTCTCCTTCGGAGGGGCCGGAGACGCCGTTTCTGACTCCTTGACGGGGTCCGTCGTTTCCTGCGCACTGCGCTCCCGCGGAACAGGAGGCGTCTTTTCCGTGTTCTTCGGGAACGCGGCCGGGGCGCAGAGCGCATCGGCGGCGTATTCCATGAAGTCCTGCCAGATCGGAGCCGCGATCTTCCCTCCGGTCGCCCCCTTCCCGAGCGGTTTCCTGTCGTCGTCGCCCACGTAGACGGCGGCGCAGAAGCCCGGAATGCCGCCGACGAACCACGCGTCGCGGAAGTCGTTCGTCGTCCCCGTTTTGCCGAAGACCTGGAACCCGTCGATACGAGCGGCGCGACCCGTTCCGGACGAAACGGCCTTGATGAGAATGTCCCTGATCCCGTACGCGGCGTATTCGGAGAGGACGCGCTTCTTCTCTTCCTCCGCTTTGAAGAGGACGTTCCCGTCGGCGTCGCGAATCTCGCGGACGAGCGTCGGGACGATCCGGTACCCTCCATTTCCGAAGACCGAGAAAGCCGCCGCCATTTCCAGCGGCGTCAGCGAGGCGCTCCCCAGCGCCATCGTCGGATTGTCCGGAAGGTACGGCGTGGTGATGCCCATGCTGCGGACGGTTTCCGCCACAACTTTCGCCCCCGCGGCGCTCAACGCCCGGACCGCCGGGACGTTCAGCGACCCGATAATCGCCCGCTCGACGGTCACGCTCCCCCGGAACTTTCCGTCGTAGTTTCTGGGCGACCATCTGTTCCTCCCCGAGCCGAACGAAATCGGGGCGTCCTGAATCGTCGTCGCCCCGCTCCACCCCTTCTTCTCGAAGAGCGTTGCGTACACGAGCGGCTTGAACGCCGAGCCCGGCTGGCGGTACGCCTGAACGGCCCTGTCGAACTGGCTTTCGTGCCAGTCCTTACCGCCGACGAGCGCCCTGACGCCTCCGGTCTCCGAGTCCAGCCCCACGATCGCGAGCTGGTGTTTCGACCGGGCGGCGATGCGCTCGCCCGCCTCCTGCAGATCGGGGTCGAGCATCGTGTGGACGCGCAGTCCCCCGCCGTACGCGCCGTTCACCCCGTACTGGGGCAGCAGCGTGTCGTTGAGCACCCTCATCGCGTAGTACGGATACCGCACGTGCGCCGAAGGAAGGTTTCCCGGCTCAGGAACGAGCGCGACCGGCGCTTCCGCATCGGAACGCTCCTGCGCGGAGATCGCGCCGGTTTCGAACATCCGCGCCAGCACGCGCCTCTTTCCGGCTTCAGCGGCGTCGGGCGACGCGCCCGGATTGGTGCGGTTGGGGGAGGGGATCACTCCGGCCAGAAGCGCCGCCTCTCCGAGGGAGAGATCCCGCGCATGTTTTCCGAAGTACACTTGCGAGGCCGTCTCCACGCCCCACGCTCCGCGGCCGAAGTAGATCTCGTTGAGATACTTCTCCAGGATCTCTTCCTTCGAAAACTCGCTTTCCAGCCGGAACGCGATGATCGCCTCGCGGACCTTCCGTTCGATCGTCCGCTCGCGGGAGAGGAACATGTTGCGCGCCAGCTGCTGCGTAATCGTGCTGCCGCCCTGGCGGATCGTTCCGGCGCGCCGGTTCTCGATGGCGGCCCGAGCGATCGCGGCCAGGCTCACCCCCCGGTGCGACGGGAAGCGCGCGTCCTCCGCCGCGATCACGGCCTTCGGTATCCACGGGGATATTCCGGAGAGGGGAAGCTCCACCCTGTCTTCGATGAAAAAACGCGCGAACGGCTTCCCGTACCTGTCGTAGAGCACCGTCGTCCTCATCGGACGGTACGAGCGGAGCTTCTCGACGGACGGAACGCCTTCGATGTCGAACCGGAGCGCGGCGTGGACGGCGAACTCCCAGGAGAGCCACAGAAGAATGGGGATCACGGAAAGACGGACCAGCAAAAGAGCGGCGGCGGAGAAGAACCTCCCCGCGAAGTCGATACACCTGCTTGTTTTGGTCTCTTGCACATGCTTCCAGTTCATGGACCCTCCCCTGTTTCTTCCCCTTGCGAACCCGACGGAGAGGAACCCGATTATTTTTTATTTTGTTCTGCAACCGTGCCCGTATTATAGGCCGAGAGAGGAAAAGGCGCAAGGATACTTCACGCAACGCGATGAAACCGCTCGCGCTCTTGCAACGGCGCCGCGTTGTGTGTACCATGAGCGCGGCGGAAAGCGCCTTCAACAAGCGAATACGGATACATTTCGAGGAGCTGGGGATATGAAGAGAGCTGCACTAATCACAGCCGACGAGGGCAAGACTCTGGAGTTCAAGAAGGATATTTCTTCTCCCCGGAACCTGCTCAAGACTCTGGTGGCTTTCGCAAACACAGCCGGGGGCAGGATCGTCATCGGGGTGGAGGACAAAACCCGTCGACCGATAGGAATCGACAATCCGCTGGACGAGGAGGAGCGTCTCTGCAACATGATCGCGGATTCCATATCTCCCCGTTTGGTCCCCAGTATAGAACTGACCACTGTCGACGGGAAGACGCTGCTTCTGGTCGAGGTGTTCTTGAGCAGTTCGCGCCCGCACTACATAGTCTCCGAAGGTCCCGAGGCAGGAGTATACGTTCGCCTGGGCTCCACGAACCGCCAGGCGGACCGCGAGTTGATAGCCGAGCTTCACCGTTCAGTCGAGGGAGTCTCGTTCGATGAATTGCCCATGCCCCACCTTACCGTGGACGATCTTGCGATGAACTCGATTAAGAGTTCCTTTGAAGACATTCGCGAAGTCGACGAAAAGACGCTCCTCACTCTGAGACTGCTGATCAAAGAGCAAGGGAGAAATGTACCGACCAAAGGCGGCATCCTGCTTTACGGTAGAGATCGTCCTGCTCACTTTCCCGACTGCTGGGCTCAGTGCGGCCGTTTCATCGGCGTCGATAAAACCCGGATATTCGACCATATAGAACTCGAAGGCCCGTTGCCGTCGCTGGTGGATTCCATCATGCTCTTCCTGAAGAAGCATGCCATGCGCGGCGCGGATTTTTCCGAAGTGCGTCGAAAGGATGTCTGGAGCATACCCATTGAGCCTTTGCGCGAAGCGGTTGTCAACGCCGTGGTGCATGCCGACTGGTCCCAGAGGGGCGCTCCGGTACGTGTCGCTTTCTTTGACGACCGTATCGAGATCGAAAACCCCGGCATTCTGCCTCCGGGAATGACCGTCGAGGACATGCGGGCCGGAGTTTCCAAAATACGCAATCCGGTGATTGCGCGCGTCTTTCGGGAGTTGAAACTGATCGAACAGTGGGGATCCGGTATTCCCCGCATCTTCCGGGAAACTGCTGCCGGAGGGTTTCCCGAGCCATATTTCATCGAACTGGGTCTGCGGCTGCGTTTTGTTTTTCCGCTGACGAAACCGTTGAAGATTGACGAAGAGCAGCCTGCGCCACAGTCGGAAGAACGGCTAGAGTCACGGCTAGAGTCACGGCTAGAGTCGCGGCTGGCGGCTAAAGTCGTCTTGTTGATCGAATCTCAGGAAGCAGGAAAGGCGGAATTAGCGCGGGAACTAGGTCATAAGAGCGTCTCGGGTGAGCTTCACAAGCAGATCAGGCGGTTGATTGCTCTTGACTGGATTGAAATGACCGTCCCGGAAAAGCCGAACAGTCGGTTGCAGAAGTATCGCCTGACCGATGAAGGAAAAAAGGCGCTGGATATAGAGAAAGAACAAAAGTGAAACAGTTCGATTCATCGGAAGGACAAGGAGACCACCCGCGACGCCGTGCGGCAGGCCATCCGGGACTTTTCTCTCCCGTCTACGAACCGGCCGGTTTGGCGTAGCGGGGCGCGCGTTTATCCTCGAATCGCCGCTTTCAGGTGCTCGAACTCCTGTTGTATGCTCTTCAGGAGCGCCTGCGCTTCGGACAGATCGCCCTTCTTGGCGGCCGACTCCATTTCGAAGGCCGCCGAGCGCAGCCCCTCGCTTCCTACGTTCCCCGCCGCGCCCTTGATGGTGTGAGCAAGCAGCTCCACGGTGGGTGTGTTGCCCACGGCCACGGCGGCGGCGAGCGAATCTATCTCCCGGGGAATATCCTCAAGAAACGCCTCCAGGATTTCGCGGGTCATCTCCTCGTCTCCCAGAAGTCTGTTCAGCAGCTCGTCCTTTCTCCAGACGGCGCTTTTCGCGCACGTTTCCGTTTCTTCCCGAGGAGCGGGCGGCTCGGATCGGCGGGGGCTCCCGTCCGTTCCGCCGGGTCCTTCCCTGTGCGGCAACCAAGACGCAAGGGCGGCCGACAGCGCCTCGATCGAGATCGGCTTTGCGAGATAGTCGTCCATTCCCGCCTCGATGCAGCGTTCCCGGTCGCCGCTCATCGCGTACGCGGTCATCGCCACAACCGGTATTCGCTTCCCGCCGGGCTTCTCCAGTGCGCGGATGCGACGGGCTGCCTCGTAGCCGTCCATCACGGGCATCTGACAGTCCATGAGCACAAGATCGTACGTGCGTTCCGAGAGCGCGGAGAGAACCTGTTCTCCGTCCGCGACGGAGTCGGCTGAGAACCCGAGCTTTTTCAGCATCCCAAGGGCGACTTTTCTGTTCACGGCGTTGTCCTCCGCGAGCAGGACGCGCACGCCCCTTCTCTCCACGCGCGGGGCGGTCGCGGCGGCATGGCGGTGGACCTCGTCGCGGCAGGCGCCTTCCGGCTGCTTCTCCAAACGGACCGTGAACCAGAACTCCGACCCCTTCCCTTCTTCGCTCGTTACCCCGATGGAGCCGCCCATCAGCTCGGCGAACTGCCTGCTTATCGCAAGGCCGAGTCCCGTGCCGCTGAACTGGCGGGTGGAGGAGGCGTCCACCTGCGTGAACTTCTCGAAGAGCGTTCCAAGTTTGTCGGCCGGAATCCCGATGCCGGTGTCGCGCACCGTGAAGCGGAGGAGGACGGAGCGGTCGTCCTGTTCGACTACGGAGGCGTTGGTTCGTACCTCTCCGCGATGCGTGAACTTCACGGCGTTGCCCGTGAGGTTGGTCATTATCTGGCGCAATCGGCCCGGATCGCCCCTCAGGCAGCGCGGAACGTCGGGGTCGACGCCGCAGAAAAGCGAGAGCCCTTTTTGTTCCGCTATCGCGCGCATGGAGGACCCGAATTCTTCCCTGAGCATGTCGAGGTTGAAGTCCAGCGTCTTGAGTTCCAGCTTGCCGGCTTCCACCTTCGAGATGTCGAGGATGTCGTTGAGGATGTCCAGCAGGGACTCGGCGCTTGCTCTGATCGTCTGGGCGTACTGCCGCTGTTCCTCGCCGAGAGCGCCGGCAAGCAGCAGCTCCGTCATTCCGAGCACGCCGTTCATGGGCGTGCGGATTTCATGGCTCATGTTGGCCAAAAACTCGCTCTTGGCGATGCTGGCCGCCTTGGCCTTCCGGGCCATCTCCTCCGCCCGCGTCGTCGCCGCGCGAAGCTCGTCCTCTATGAGCCTGTGTTCGGTGATGTCGCGCGCAGCGGCGTAGATCAGCCTGCCTTTGGGGTGAGAGCGCCATTCGATGAAGCGGTACGATCCGTCCTTGCAGCGGTAGCGGTTGACGAAGTTCATCACCTTCGTACCTTCGCCGAGCGCGCTCATGGCGTCCAGCGTCGCCGGGAGGTCGTCCGGATGGACGAAGTCGAGAAACTTTTTTCCGTCCAGCTCTTCGGATGAGTACCCCAGTATCTCCCCCCACGCGGCGTTGGTCTTCACGAAGTTGCCGTCGATATCGGCGATGCAGAGCAGGTCGAGATTCACTCGAAAGAAGCCCTCCAGCTCCTCCGCCTGTTTCTTGCTCTCGGTGACGTCGAGGAAGAGCGTCGTGAAGTAGAGCCGCTCGGCGGAGTAGACGTGGACGCGGAACCACTTGCCGAGGGGCTCGGAGAACTGCTCGAACTCGCGTTCTCCGCCGCCGAGGGCGACCTCGCCGAAAATGCGGATCCAGTCGGACCCGGTTTTCTCGAACCCCGGAACGACCTGACGTATCGTGCGGTGCAGCAGGTCGGCCGCGTCGAGTCCGGTCAGCTTCTCGAAGGTGGCGTTCACCGCGAGATACTCGTAATCCACCGGCTTCCCGAAGTCGTCGAGCAGGATGCGGTGATGGGCGAAGCCGATCAGGGGGCTCTGCAGAATATGTTCTTCTATTTTCAACGTCATGCTGGAAGCGCCTCCGTTGTGTGTGTGAATCAGCAGCACCGGGACTGTCCGGGCGCTGCACCGTTCTTTATCATGATTACTTTGTCGATTTATACTCGATACAATCATATCATACCGCTTCTCCGGGCGGGCTTTTCAACGCCAACCAACCCTGCGAAAGACGTACGAGCGCCGCAGCAAGTTTCTACGAGACATCAGTGAACCTCTTTTCATATTGCCGCAAAATGCTATACTACTGGGAAATTTCTTTTACCAAAGGAGGAAGGTCGATGTCGATGCAGCTTTTCATTCTGGTGGCGTACATTCTGGTTTTGTACGGTATTTCATGGTATGCGACGAAGCTGATCCAGCAGGGGAAGGGGGGCGCCCTTCAGTATCTTCTCGCCGGGCGGAATCTGCCGATGATCGTTGTGGCGGCGATGCTCGCGGGGCTTGCCATCGGGGGCGCATCGACGGTCGGCGTGGCCGAACATGCGTACAAAGCGGGGCTCTCGGCGGGGTGGTATAACGCGGCGTGGGGAATGGCGGGTATCCTCGCGGGCATCTTCGCGGCGCACTACTTCCGCCGCATGGAAGTGAATACGATTCCCGAAATGATGGAGCGGATGTACGGGAAAAGCGCCCGGATGATCAGCGTGGTGGCGCAGCTCCTCATCATGATGGTCATCACCTCGCTGCAGTATGTGGCGGGCGGCGCGGTGCTCACGGCCCTGATGCCCGACGTCTTCACCTTCCAGACAGGAATGATGGTCACGGCGGTCCTCTTTGTGGGCATCACCTTCATCGGCGGCTACTGGGGCGCCGGGCTGACCAATGTGGTGAACATCATAGTGATCTACGGCGGTATCCTCGCCGCGCTGTGGAACTCCTCCGAGGTCTTCGGCGGCTTCGAGTCCATCGTCGCCGCGCTGCCCGAGGGGGGGCCGTGGTTCGACTTCGTCTCCGGCGCTGGGTTCGCGATGGTGATGTCGTGGATGGTGGTCATGATCACGCAGGGCTTCTCCGTACAGGCCATCTCGCAGATCGCCTTCGCGGCGAAGAACGAGAAGGCGGCGCGGTGGGGGTTCATCCTGGGCGGCGTCATCATCCTTCCGGCCGGCTTTCTCTGCGCGCTCTTCGGCATCATCGCCGCGGCCAAGTTCCCCGGTCTTGAACGGGCGGCGCTCGCGCTGCCGACCATCATGACGAACATCTCTCCTATGGTGGGCGGCATTTTCCTCGCCGCGCTGTGGGCCGCGGGAATCTCCACTGCGGTGGGGCTGCTTTTGGGAAGCTCCACGCTCGTGATGCAGGACGTCTGGAAACGCTTCTTCCCCAGCACGGTCACGGAGAAGAACGAACTGCTGCTCTCCCGCCTGATGGTGCTGCTCTTCAGCGGCGTCACCTACTTCCTCGCGCTCACGTCGGTGGGCATCCTGCGGACGATCACGACGGCGCTTGCCATCACGGCCTCCTTCACTCTATTGATCCTGGCGAACATCTTCTTCCCGAAGTACTGCAAGAAGGCCGCCGGATTCTGGACCATCCTCGCCTCGGTGGCGGTCTGGCTGGCGTGGACCCTCTATCCGCAGGTTCGGGTGGCTCCCCACGTGGTCTATCTTGTCTGGCCCGCGTGCCTGGCGACCTTCGCCCTCGCCTACTTCCTGGGCAAGGAGCCCGCGGAGAGCATCATCAAGCGCTGAAAACGCGCGTAACGCACACAGCGAGGGGCTGCCTGAGGATTGGCGGCCCCTCGCTGTGTCATCTCCCCCGAAGCAGCGCGAGCACCTCGACGGCGGCGGTGCGCGGAAAGAAGTCGTACGGAAGGAGCCGCTCCACGATGTACGCCTTCTCCAGTATTGCCAGGTCGCGCGCCAGCGTGCCCGGGCTGCACGAGAGATAGGCCGCTCCCCGGAGCTTGTGCGAGGCGAGCAGCTCCGTTACCTGAGGTTCCAGTCCGGTGCGGGGCGGGTTGACGTACGCGATGCGCTGTTCGGGCGGGACGGAGCGCAGAAAGTCCGAGATCATCGGGATGCGGTCGGCGCAGCTTCCCCGGAGCACCGTTGCTCCCGGCGCGTTGTGAAGGGCGCATTCCACCGCCTCGCCGCTCCCCTCCACGCCGAGCGCGTCCGCCCCGCATTTCCGCCAGAGGCGCAAACTTGCGCCGATGCCGCAGTAGAGGTCGGCTGCAGCGTCACCCGCCCCCGGAACGAGGAAGCGGCGCGCTTCGTCGAGCGACGCGTCGTGCAGCTCCGGCAGAAGCTGCGAGAAAGACGCCGGTCCGTAGAGCAGCCCCCGTGAGTCGGCGGAGCGGGGCGCGCCCCATGCGAGCCGCCACCCCCGCTTGGCGAAGAGGCGTACTCCCGCCGCAGGATTGGCGTGGAACCAGAGCCCTTCGATTCCGATGTCGCCGAGCACGTCGGCAAGGGAGGGGCTGCCGTCGCGCGGCTCGAAGAGCCAGCCGTCCGAAGGCGGCTCCGTCTTCGCCTTGAAGACGAACGTCGCCTGCGCCCCGGAGATGCCGAGAAAACGCAGTGGGAAGCTCCCCTCCGGTTCGTCGGGCGGGAGGGCGGACGCCGGCAGGTGCAGCATTTTCCGGATTCGTTCGGTATGCACCGGGCAGTCGGTGAGCGGGACGAAGGGGCGGGGACGCGCGAAGCGGAGCGGGCCGCGAACGTCCGTCCGGACGCCCTCCATGCCGAAACGCCACCTTTCTTCAGGCGTCCAAAGCGCCTTCAGGGCGGTTCGGTCACGGTACCCCAGGCGTCGTTCCTCCGGGGGCGACACGATGTCCTCGATGCGATCCTCCCAGCGGGAGAGGGCGCGGACGGCGCGGGCCTTCTTCCCGGCGAGCGACTCCTCGACGGAGCGCGGCCGTTCGCACGCGCCGCAGGCGGGGGCGCACCCGGGAGGAAGTTCGGCAAGAGCGTCATGGAGCACGTATGGTCACCTCGTCTTCGTGTGTTCTCGCTCAAGCATACCGCACGCGCTGCAAGCGCGCCAGACTGCAATCGAACAGCACGGAGAAAGAGAGTGTGCGTACTTTCGTCGCCGCAATCTCTCGGAATTGCCGGACCCTCGGCGTCCTCCGTATCGAAGCGGCGCTGTCAAATCGATTTTCGGGGGTGCGAATTTCCTTCGAAGAGGCTATACTATGTTAACTGGGTATTGTTTTTTTGCTTCGATGAAAGCATGAGAATGACTCGTTCGACGGAGGGTACGGGAATGAAAGTGATGATCGTGGACGACGCCGCATTCATGCGCATGATGATACGAAAACACCTGGAGGGAGCGGGGCACGAAGTCGTCGCGGAGGCGTTCGAATACCACTCGGCGATGGACGAGTTCAAAAAACTGCTGAAGACCGGTACGCTTCCTGATGCGATCACGATGGACATTACGCTTCCCGGCAGACGGTCGGGGATAGATATTACGCGCGAAATTCACAGGTTGGCTCCGGAGGTCAGGATCGTGATGACGTCCGCAATGGGAACGCAGCACATGGTGATCGACGCGATGAAGGCGGGAGCGACCGATTTCGTCGTCAAGCCGTTCAAGCCGGAACAGCTCCTCGCCGCGCTGGAAGGGAAACCGGCGGAATAAGTTCCCGCTCCGCTTGTTTTTCCTCCGGACTCGGAGCTGTCCTGTCCGGAGGAAAAAGTGCGCGTATTCTTGCCCTTAAAAAGTTTTATTGATATAATTTATACGCTTGAGGAGTATTTCACGACCGGACACGCGATCGGTCGTAGAGATTTTACAGCGAAGGACGAAAGGAGATACAGCAATGAAAAAGAGACTCATGCGCGACGGCATCTGGATGATGGGCGCGGTGGACTGGAACCGCCGCCTCTTCGATTCGCTCATTCCGCTTCCCGAGGGAACGAGCTACAACGCGTACCTGGTGAAGGGGAGCGAGAAGGTCGCCCTCATCGACACGGCAGACCCGGAACTCGAACATGTCCTGATGGAACAGCTCGAGGACGTGGAGCGGGTCGACTACATCATCTCGCTGCATACCGAGCAGGACCACTCCGGGGCCATCCCGACGGTGCTCGCCAAGTACCCGGAGGCCCGGGTGGTCTGCTCCACAAAGGCGAAGGAGCTGCTGATCGACCATATTCACCTGGATGAATCGGTGATCGACGCGATGCCCGACGGCTCCACTCTCTCCCTCGGCGACAGGCACTTCACCTTCATCCATACGCCGTGGGTCCACTGGCCGGAGACGATGTGCGCCTACCTGCACGAGGAGCGCATCCTCTTCTCGTGCGACTTCTTCGGTTCGCACCTCGCCACGTCGGACATGTACGCCGGTGAGAGCCCGCTGATCTACGAGGGGGCGAAGCGCTACTTCGCCGAGATCATGATGCCCTTCCGCTCCATCGTGAAGAGCAACATCAAGAAGGTGGAGGGGTACGCAATCGACATCATCGCCCCCAGCCACGGCCCGGCCTTCGACAAGCCGGAGTTTATCATGAACGCCTACCGCGACTGGACCTCCGACAGGGTGTCCAACTTTGTCGCCATCCCCTACATCTCGATGCACGGGAGCACCGAGATCATGGTGAACCGCCTCCTCGACGCTCTTGTGGAGCGCGGCG
>JAHDKR010000017.1 GCA_018436785.1 Synergistaceae bacterium
ATTGATAAGAAATCGCTTTTCAGGGGCACGGGCACCCGCCCGCCTGCCTGTGCGTGTCCGCACGCAGACAGGCTAGAACCGGTCTGAATGAGCGCTTTCATGGTGGAAATGTAGTAGGATCGGGCTGGTGATGTCAAGTCCGACGTCAAACGCGATTCGAACGCCCGTCAAACCACGGGCAAAAAGTCCGAGTGACCGTAAAACGGCCCGACAAGGCGAGTTCGGCACCGTCTGGAGGCGCACCGCACCCGTCGCGATGGATCAGCCGTTCGCGTACATCATGACCGGTTCGGTATCGTAGTCCGGGAATGGGTCATCGTAGCAAGGCTCGATGACCCATTCGGCAACCTCAGGCGGTGCCCTTGCCGGCAAGACCCGCACGCCCTGCTCCCAGAGGCCCATGTGGCGCAGGATGCGCTCGATCACGTCGCGCTCGTTGATGAGAGAAACGATGCGCATCTCTTTCCGGCATTTCGGGCACAAGAGCGGATCGGCTTCCCAGACCTTCTTGATGAGTTCCCGCCACTTGGCCGAGGGGATACGGCGAGGTTTGTGTTCGGAGACATCGATGATCTGCACGGCCCGGCCCGCGGCTGCGGCCTCTTCGGCGGCGTGTTTGTCGCGCTGGCCGCGCATCTTGTTGCTGTACCAGCCGTAATACCGGACGAGCTGGAAGCTCTTGTCCGGGATGTGCTGGGTGATGGCCGCTATGAAGTCGCACGGACTGAAGCTCGAAGTTGCGCTGTATCTTCGGATTGAGGCCGGAACGGTAGATAACCGCTCCGTCCGGATTGGCGCGGTTGGGCTCCGTGACCTGCATCTTTTCGACGGCGAAGGGGTTGCGGATGATGTACTGGGCCAGCCGCTCGATGTCCCCGCGCTCGTCGGGCAGTACCCGCCGGCTCCGATGCACGTTGAACCCGGAATGCACCCAGCCGCGCAGCATGTTGGCCCGTTCCACCGGCAACAGGCCCTTGTCCACCAGAAACGTTATGACCCGCGCCCGGAACATCTCCTCCAGCGGCTCGATGCTCACATTGGGCAGGCAGTAGAACAACCCCGAGCGGGCGAAGAGGCCGTCGGCGACCAAGGCGTGGAGGTGGGGATGGAAGTCCAGGTACTCGCCGAAGGTGTGGATCGCCATGACGATGCCGGGCAGCCCCTCGGGCAGGTCGAGGGTGTCGCGCAGGTATTCGAGCAGGCACTCGTGCGCCAGGCGGCACAGGTCCTTGAGCAGGTCGCGGTCGAAGCGGAAGTAC
>JAHDKR010000015.1 GCA_018436785.1 Synergistaceae bacterium
CGAAGAGCGCCGTCACCATGGCGATGCCCGCCTTGGAGATGCAGTATTCGCCCCGGTTCGTGGAGGCCGTGTACGCCGATATCGAGCCGATGTTGATGATCCGGGGGGAGTAGTCGGGGAGCCCCTGCTTTTTGAGGGAGATCATCGCGTTGGCGAAGAGCTGGTTCATGAAGAAGGTCCCCTTCAGGTTGATGTCCATCAGGCGGTCGAAGCTCTCTTCGGTGGTCTCCAGGATGTTCAGGCGGGTCAGCGGAGCCACGCCCGCGTTGTTCACCAGCACGTCGATGCGTCCGTGCGTCTTCAGCACGAAGTCAAGGGCGGCCTGCCTGTCGGCGCTCTGCGAGATGTCGCACTTCACGTAGTCCACAGGGACGCCGTACGTTCTCAACCCGGCGAGCGCGTCCGCCGCCTTCTCTTCGCCGGAGGAGCTGCTCATCACCACCGCGTACCCCAGCTTCGCGTGCTTCGCGAGCACGCCCAGCCCGATGCCCCGCGACGATCCCGTTACCAGAATGACTTTCTGTGCCATGTCTTCGTATCTCCTTTCGTGCGAAGGGCCTTCAGCGCTTCCCCTCCAGCTCTTCCCGCCAGTGTTCGACCACGCCCGCGGGGGAGTAGACGAACAGAATCTCCATGTCCGAGTCGCCGGTGTTGCGCAGCGTGTGGGGGACGTCGGGGTCCAGGTAGACCGTGTCGCCGGCGCGGACCTCGCCCGTTTCGCCGCCCACCTGCATTTCGCCTGTTCCGGAGAGGATGTGGTAGATCTCCTCGTTGAAGTGTTCGTGCGCGGGGATGCTTCCGCCCGGAAAGACGCGGACGCGCCCCATCACGAACCCCTTCGCCTGAAGCGGGCTGTCCTTCCCGACGAGCACTTTCGTCCTGCGCCCTGCAGGAAAGAGCGTTCCCTCCACATCGTCAAGATGAATCTTGTGCCCCAAATCCGCAGGTTCGTTTTTCCAAGGCAAATTTGTGACATCGCGGAGGGAGGGAGGAGAGAAGTTGTTTCCCTCCGCGACCTTTTTCAGATATTTCACTCCGCGACTCGGTATCTTTTCGAATTGTGGATACGGAAA
>JAHDKR010000143.1 GCA_018436785.1 Synergistaceae bacterium
AAGCACCCGGATAGATGGAAGGGGCGTGCGGTGAGGAATCTGGAAGAGGCACAAACGGTATGGCTCAATCCGGAGAAGGATGGAAGAGCGCGGGAAACTTTAACCCCGGAAAAGCGACAGGTCGGTTGACAGACACCGATACCGAGCAATACACCCTCTTCACGGCGTACACAGCAGACGGAGAACCTTTGCCGCAGGAACTCTGCGAGAAGATGTTCCTCTGTGCCGGACGGGAAATCGCCGCCGCAGGGCCGACACCGCTCCAAAAGCGAAAACTGGCCGAAAGCGCGGAACAGCACCGCAAAGGGAAGCTGCAGCAGATAGATTCCCGTAACCTATCCTACTTCAAGGAAGAGGAAGATCGCATATTCCGCTGGGAGAAGGATTTAATAAACAGCTTGGAGAATGAACTCGATACGGTCAAACGGCAAATCCGTGAGCAGGAACGAGCTGTGCGGAACGCCGTCACGATGGAGGAAAAAATCGAAGCGACAAAGAAACTCGATGAACTCGAACGATCCAAACGGCGAAAGCGGAACAACCTCGCCGAGCATGAAGATGAAATTGCGGGCAAACGCCGCAAGCTGCTTTCGGATTTGGATGCGCGAATGATTAAGCAAACACGCTTCGATGATATTTTCGCCATCGAATGGCAGATTATATAAGGAGATAAAAACATGAATCAGAACATAAGCGAAAAACTCAGCCGTTTCATCAGCCTCTTGGAGGGCATATTCGAACTCGACAAGGCGGACTTGGATTTCGGTATCTACCGCATACTGAATATCCGCAAGGACGAGATAAAGCAGTTTCTCTCCACCGGTCTGCCGAAAAAGGTGCAGGAGGCGCTCGCTCCCTTTGCCCCCGACACCGCGACCATTACCAAGCGGATCGGCGAGATAGAAAAGCAAGCCGATGATCTTGGTATTGAAATCACCGCAAGCCCGAAACTGGCGGAGGAGTACTCCCGCCTGAAATCTCAGCTTGCCTCCGGTACGGATCTGTCCTCCCTGGAAACAGACGTATATTCCGCGCTGTACTCGTTCTTCAACCGCTACTACGACGAGGGCGACTTCATCTCCAAACGCCGTTACAAAGAGGGCGTGTACGCCATTCCCTACGAGGGCGAGGAAGTGAAGCTCCACTGGGCGAACGCCGACCAGTATTACATCAAGACCACCGAAAACTTCCGCGACTACACCTTTATCGACGACGGCAAAAAAATTCACTTCCGCTTGGTTGATGCGACCACCGAAAAGAACAACAACAAAGAATCGGACACGAGCAAGCGAGTCTTCATGCTCTACACCGAAACGCCCGAAAAGCCGGAACTTAAGACTATCGAAGAGATAAACGGCGAACTCTTCATCCGCTTTATTTACGATGTTCCCGCCGACAAGCGGACGGCAACGCAGTATGCCGTGGAGAACCTTGCCAGAGTTACGGATGCAATTCAAAAAAATCACAAGGACTGGTATCACGTGCTTGCCGAGGCTCCCACCGCCAAGAACGGAAGCCGCACGATCATCCAGAAGCACCTTGAGGCCTATGTCGCCAAGAACACCTTCGATTACTTCATTCACAAAAACCTGCGCGGTTTTTTGACCCGCGAGCTGGACTTTTTCATCAAGAGCGAAGTCATTCACCTTGACGATCTGGACACCACCGACGAGAAACGCGCCGACGGCTACCTTGCCAAGGTGCGGGCGATCAAGCGCGTCGGAAAGATTATCATCGACTTCCTTTCGCAGATTGAAGACTTCCAGAAAAAACTGTGGCTGAAAAAGAAGTTTGTCGTTTCCACAAACTGGTGCGTTACGCTCGACCGGGTTGACGAGGCCTTCTACCCGGAAATTATCGCAAACGCGGCGCAGATCGCCGAATGGAAAGAGATGTACGCCATTGACGAGATCGAGCGCGACTTGACCGCTGCGGGCTATTCCGAGCCGCTGACGGCCGACTTCCTGCGCCGGAACGGAAACCTTGTGCTGGACACGCGCCACTTCGCCGCCGATTTCAAAGACCGACTGATTGCGAGCATCGACAACCTTGACGAGCAAACCGGCGGCTTATTGCTCCATTCGGATAATTTTCAAGCTATTAACTTGCTTGCAGAGAAATACGCCGGGGCAATAAAATTAATTTATATTGACCCTCCATACAACACCGATGCAAGCAAGATTTTATACAAGAATGGATACGAACACAGCAGTTGGATGTCACTTATGGATTCGAGATTAGTTGCGTCCCGCCGTCTGCTGAAATTGACTGGTCTTATTGAAGTTGCTGTTGATGATTACGAGCTTCGTTATATTAACTGTCTTTTGGATTTAATCTATGGCATTGGCAATGCTATTTCAAATATTGCCATACTGACAAATCCGAAAGGGCGCGACCAAGGATTTATTGCTCAAGCACACGATTATACACTTATGTATGCTTTGGATAAGCGATACTGTACTACTAACAATTTCGTGCTATCCGAAGAGGGATTAAAAAAGAAGTTTTCAAAATCACAGGGCGACCAAGCGTTGCGTGAACTTCCTCTAAAACGCACAGGAAGTGGAAAACGCCGCGAAGACCGCCCGTATATGTTTTTCCCGTTTGTTTATCATATAGCTACAAATACTCTATCGGTTATACCCGAAGATGAGTATAAGAAGATTTACAACATCGTGGGCAACTTTTTTGATGATGCTTTTGTTAAGAATCTCAAAAAGAAATATGAAGCTAATGGGTACGCATTTATACTCCCGTTAAGTGAAACGGGAGTATGCTTTCGTTGGCGCTGGGGTTATAAAAGCTGTATAAATGGCTGTGAAAGCGGTGTGCTGTTCGCAAAACAAGTGCGTAGTGGCGGTTATGCTGTATATCAATATGATTTTGCCGATGATGAGCAAACGCCGAAATCCCTGTGGTTCGGTGAGCGTTATGATGCTTCTTCAAAAGGCACGAACCTTTTAGAGAATATCATTCCGAATAATCCTTTTGACTACCCGAAGAGCATTTTCACCATAATGGATAACGTGTTTATCGGTAGCGATGCAAACGACAGTGTTATCGACTTTTTTGCTGGAAGTGCCACAACTGGACACGCCGTTGTAGAATTAAACCGTACTATAGAGGATTCTGCAAGAAAATACATCCTCGTGGAAATGGGCGAGTATTTCCACACGGTCACGCTGCCGCGAATGAAGAAGGTGATCTACTCCGCCGATTGGAAAGCTGGCAAGCCGCAGAACCGCAGCACCGGCGCGAGCCACATTATGAAGTATGTCGCCCTCGAAAGCTACGAGGACGCGCTGTCCAACATCGAACTGGATAACGAGAGGCATGCCCTCTTTTCGCGCTTTGGCGAGGAGTATCTCCTGCACTATATGTTCGACTACGAGGCGAAAGACAGTATGCTTTCTCTATCCTCTTTCAACTCTCCGTTCAAGTACCGGCTGCGGATCAACGAAAACAACGAGACCAAAGAAAAGGTGGTCGACATCTGCGAGACCTTCAACTTCCTTCTTGGGCTGTCGGTCATCCGTCAGTCCGCCGTGATGCGCTTCAGAGCCGTCCCCGACCAGAACGGCGAATACGAGGGCGCCGTCCGGTTGGAACGGGACGAGAGCGGCGAATACTGCTTCAAGCACATCGAGGGCAGAATGCCGGACGGCAGACGCGCACTCGTCATTTGGCGCACCGTCACGCAAGACTTGCTGCAATCCAACGCCGCCCTGGACGCATACTTCGGAAAGCACAGAATCAATCCCGCCGACCGCGAGTTCGATGTACTCTATGTCAACGGCGATAACAATCTGGAGAACCTGCGCCTCGACGACGAGACTTGGAAGGTGCAGCGTATCGAGCCTGTGTTCAAAGAGAAAATGTTCGAGGAGGCGGAGTAATGGCACGAGGAGCAAGAAATAAGACCGCTCCGGCCTTCCCTTGGAGCGACCAGCTCATACTCTTCCGCTACTTCCTTGACCAGTTCGGGAAGAACAGCCTCGCAAGCTTGGGCGGCAGAATGAACAGTCAGGAATACGAGGGCGTTGGCGAAGACGGCAACACATCCTTCTTTCACGAACTCGACAGCCTTTTGCAAAGGCAAGGCGCGGCGGCGAAACTCTCCCGCGACACGCTGAAGGAATATGACGAGAATATCTGCCGCTATGTCAAGCAAATCGGCGAAAAGCGCGGCTGTATCCGCTTGAAATATTTCCAGTACATCGCCTGCCTGTTTACGGAGATGTACCTTGACCGCTATTTTCTGCGCCGGGATGAATTCATAGCCGACTTGAACGCCTACGCCGAAAAGGTGAAAACGCAGACATTTTTTGCGGTCGACATCGAGCCGTTCACTGCCGCCAATATGAATAAACTGGCGTTTATGTGCGCCACCGGCAGCGGCAAAACGCTGATAATGCACATCAATATCCTGCAGTTTCGGCACTATCTGGAAAAGGCGAAAACGCTCAAAAAACGCGTTGAAATCAACAAAATCATCGTGCTTGCCCCGAACGAGGGAATGGCGAATCAGCACTTGGAGGAGCTGAAACTTTCGCACATCTCCGCCGAGCCGTTCGCCAAGGGCGGCTTCGGTACAACCGCGCCTGTCGTCGTCATCGACATGAACAAGCTGAAAGAGGAAGGCAAGGTCAAGACCGTCTCCGTCGACAGCTTCGAGCAGAACAACCTCGTGCTTGTGGACGAGGCGCATCGCGGGCTTGCAGGCGATGTTTGGTACGATTATCGCTCCCGTTTGTCGGCGGAGGCCGAAAAAGGCGGCTTTGCCTTCGAGTATTCCGCTACGCTGAAGCAGGCGATGAAATCCAACAAGCCGAGCAACGCCTCGAACGAGGAATGGAAAAAGCGGCTTGACGAGTATTTCCGTTCCATCATCATCGACTACTCCTACAAGTTTTTTTACGGGGACGGCTACGGCAAGGAATACCGCATTTACAATCTCCGCGACAGCATCGACGAAGAACAGAGGCAACTGTATCTCGTAGGCTGTCTGCTGTCGTTTTATCAGCAGTTAAAGCTCTTCACGGACAAGCGCAAGGAGTACGCGCCGTTCCAGATTGAAAAACCGCTGCTCGTTTTTGTCGGCAATCGCGTCACGGCGAAAACAAGCAAAGACGAAATGACCGATGTCGAGGAAGTGCTGGACTTCATCGATACGTTCGTCAACCGCAAGGAAAAAACCATCGCCCGTATTCACGCTGTCCTCAACGGGAATACGGGCTTGATGGACGGCGCCGGACGTGAACTGTTCTCGCAGAACTTCAACGCGCTCTCTTCGCTTTTCGGCGGTTCGCCGAACGCCGAGGACGTGTATAAAGACGTTCTGCGACTTGTGTTCAACAGCGACACCGCCTCCGATGAACCGCGCCTTCACGTTTTGAACCTGCGCCAGGTTTCAGGCGAAATTGCACTCCGCATCGGTACGGACGGCGAGTATTTCGGCGTTATCAGCATCGGCGACACGGCGGGCCTGATCAAGAATTGCGAGGCGAAAGGGATCGTCGCCGGGAATGAGGAGTTCGCCTCCGATTCGCTGTTCCGCAATATAAACGACCCCGGCTCCAACATCAAGGTTCTTGTCGGCTCGCGCAAATTCACCGAGGGGTGGAACTCTTGGCGCGTGTCCACAATGGGCTTGATCAACTTCGCAAAAGGCGAAGGCTCGCAGGCGATTCAACTTTTCGGTCGCGGCGTCCGTCTGCGCGGATATGCCGGTTGCCTGAAACGCAGCCGTACACTCGACGACCGCTCCGTGGTCGTACCCAGAAACATCGAACTGCTCGAAACACTGACCATCTTCGGCATCAAGGCGCAGTACATGGAGGACTTTAAAAAGTACCTCGAAATGGAGGATATGCCTCCGAACGAAAAGCCGCACGAATATACACTGCCCGTCCTGAGCCGTTACACTCCCGAGAAGCATAAACAACTGCGCGTCATCAAGGTGAAAGAGGGTGTGAACTTCAAGAAACAGGCGGCACGCCTCTTGCTCGGCGCGCCGAACGCGGGCTTTGAACGCTACCTGAACAAGAACAAGGTGCTTATTGATTGCCGCTCCAAGGTTCAAACGCTTGAATCCACATTCAGTCTGCAGATTGATTCCGTGCCGGAAGAGCATACGATCCCTGCCAATTTTATTCCGTTCCTTGATTTCGATCGGATTCTGGACGAGCTTGAAACGTATAAGAACGAAAAGTACTATTACAATATCTCGTTGTCGGCTGAGGGCATCGAAGCGGCTCTAAGAGTGAACGGGTGGTATGCGTTGATTATCCCGAAACAGCACATTACTCCCGATAGCATGGAAAAGCTGTCGATACTGACGGACTTCGCCGTAATGGTGCTGAAAAGCTACATTGATAAGTTGTACAAGTACGAAAAGGACAAATGGGAAGCTCCCTACCTCGAATACCGGGAACTGGAAGCAAGCGACGGCAACTTTGTGGACGAGTACACATTCTCGTACTTCGATGGCTTCGACGATGACCCGACCGCCGGGACTATCGAGAGATTCATCGACGACCTCACCACGCTGATGAACGCCAACAGCGGTATTCCGGCTACCGAATACGAACTGTCCGCACTTAACGGTGCGCTGATTGCCTTCGACTTCCGATCCCACCTGTACGCTCCGCTTATCTGCCTGAAAGCGGGCGGTTTGAAGCTTTCAGTGTCGCCTGTCAGCCTCAATGATGACGAGAAACGCTTTGTCGACAAGCTCAAAGAATATGTTGAGGGGAATACCCCGCTATTTGAGGGAAGGAATCTGTATTTGCTCCGCAACAAGAGCAAGGTAGGCATGGGCTTCTTCGAGGCGGGCAATTTCTATCCGGATTATGTGCTGTGGATTGACGAGCCGGAAACACAGTACATTTCCTTCATCGACCCGAAAGGTCTGCGGCATCTGCAATGGACAGACCAGAAAATCGAATTTTCAACTAAAATCAAAGACCTTGAATCACGTCTGCAACCGGAGAATGGCAAGAAAATCGTGCTCAACTCCTTCATCATCTCCGGCACATCTCCGACGGATTTATGGGAATGGTGGGGCAAGACGCAAGCCGAACGCAGGGCGAAAAACGTGTTCTGCCTCGACGAGAGCGACTGCGTGAGTGGAATGATAGCGAAGATGATTGCCCCAAGCAATCGCCAGTATTGTTTACGACTGTGATGAACGCCCTCTATCAATCGGCGTTCATGGAGACTGGGGCGCGGGCAAATCCAGCGTCTTGGAAACAGCGGAGGCCGAGTGCTCTTCCAAAGACGCCGGCATTATGTCTCTTCGCGTGAGCGCGCCGGTTTCAAACCCGCCGCTCAGATACCCCTTCACCGTGAAGTCCGCCTTCCGGCACTCCTGGACGAAACGGGTCGTCCAGTCGCCCGCGAGGCGCTGGAGGGCGTGGCGCTCTCTTCGGAGGCAGCGGTTCCGCAGGGGGTGGGAGGCGAACTCGGTGACGGCGTTGAAGAGGGCGTAGGCGTTCTCGCCGAACTCTTCGCAGGCGCGATCGCAGAGGTCTTCGGCGTGCTGTTTCAGCGCTTCCCACTCCGCAAGCAGCGGCGCGTTCCCCACCTTCTCTTGGGGTGCGCGGAGCAGCAGAACTTTCTGGAAGAGCGGGAGGATATCGGCGTGGGGAACCCCGCACGCGCGCAGCGTCTCCAACGATTCGAGGAGGCTGTTTCTGAGTTCCTTGAGAGAATCCTTCGCCACGAGGAATGTGATCTCTTCCTTTATCTCCTTGCGGGAGTGGGGGTAGCTGAAGCGGATGACCGAGCGGGGGAGAATCAAGCCGTTGCCGCACACCTTGCGGAAGTAGCCGACGTTGAAGGAGAGCGCCCGCTGCCCGTTGTAGCTGTTGGTGACGCGGACGAAGGGGCCGAATACGTCCTTGGCGCCTCCCTTGGG
>JAHDKR010000218.1 GCA_018436785.1 Synergistaceae bacterium
CCGTGTCGCTCGCCGCAAGCGCGCGCCCGTCCATTTCCCCGCGGCGGCGCGCGTAGTCGATCCTGTCGGCTTGTCGCCGCATCTCTTCTCTTTCAACATCGCTCCGTTTCATCGTGTTGCCCTCCCTGTGGTTTTGATCTCTTCGGCCTTCGTCAGCCAGGCGTAAAAGAACCCCTTCGGATCCTCCACCGCGACGCGCTCCCTTTTCCCGAGCCACGACTTCGCCCGCTGCATCTCGTGCTCAAGATCGAGGCCGGGAAAATCTCTTTCGACTTTCTCCAGCCATCGCCCGTCTTTCTTCCAGTCCGCAACGCACTCCGGAGCAAGAGAGTAGAGCGCCTTCAGAAGCGTCTCATGCTCGCATGTGTATAAGTCTGTGGGCAAGTCGGTGGATAAGTCGAGTCTTTCTCTGTCTTCCGGAGAAGGAGCAGGAGAAGGGAAAGGAGAAGGAGAAGGAGTTAACGCGGCGTCAACGTGACGTTCAACGTCCGTTGGAAGCGTTGCCGGCGGCTGATTCCCTTCGAGCGCTATCAGTTCCTCGTATTCTTCGCGTGTGATCTCTTCGTATCCGGCCCGGCACAGTTGACGGTAAAGCGCCGGGTGCGTCGAGCCCATGCGTGTAAATCGGGCGCGGTTCGATCGGCGTTCCGCGTCGGCGGCCCACGGATTATGAACGGCCCATTCGTGCAACACACGCGCCTTCTCTTCACCGTCGAGCCAACGCAGGGAGGCGAGCGCGGAAACGAGCGTTCCCTCTTCGCCCGTCCACCCCGCCGCAATCTCCACATCTTCGTCCGTCAGTCCGGAAAGATCGCCGCTGGTGCGGTTCTTCGCCGCCCACGTCCAGAGAACGAGAAGCGCCTTGAGGCCCGGGAGACCGTGACGCCGTTCCAGCTTCACCGTCTTGGGATGGTCGAAGAAGTCCACGGAAAGGCGAATATCCGAGACCGCCATTACTGCATCGCCCCGATCTCCGACGCCCTCCAACGTCTCGAGCGCGGCCCGTAGCTGATTCCTTCCGGAAGCCGTCCGGTCCGTATCCAGTCGTAAAAGGTAGACGGGCTGATCTTCAGCCGTTCCTGCGCTTCCCGCGCCGTCAGCAGTTCGTCGGCCGCCCTTGCCGACGGTTTCGCTTCCGGCGTGCTTACACGGGTCGCTTCCAGTTCGAGGAGCGCCGTTTCCATCTCCTCGATCGCGTCGCAGACCGCACGCGTGTGCGCCTCGATCTTTTCTTTCAGCGTTTTCGTCCGTCTGAGTAATACCGTCCTGTCCATCGTCCCCGCGCCTCCCTACTTCGACAGCAGCGCCGCCGTGATTGTTTCCGCTCCGAACACCTCCGCGAGCGCTTGCAGCTCGGTAGCCCTCGGCTCCCTTGCCCCGGCTTCCCACCGGCGCACCGTGTCGACGGAAACGCCGACGAGCCGCGCAAGCCCCGCCTGCGTCATTCCTTCCGTCTTTCGTACACTCTTCAACCCCGCGCTGAATACGTTCATACGACGCCCTCCTTTGGATAATGCCGTTTGGCAACTTCATCTGTGATGATACATCTACATAAATGCAGATGTCAATAGAAAAGTCTGCATATCTGCATATATAAATCTTCAGAAAAGAAGATAGCACTTCATAGATGTTGCATGTACAATTATTAAGGGGTGTTCGCTTTGCTGGGGGCCAGACTGCGACAGGTGCGCGAGGGGAAGGGCATCACACAGAAAGAGCTTGCGGCGCGAATCAATGTGGACACGAACACAGTTTGGCGCTGGGAGCAAGACCGGACGGAGCTGAGCGTTACATCGCTGCTGAAGATAGCGCAGGCGCTGGACGTACAACCGTCGGTTCTTTTGGATGAGATCCCTGCGGGAAAGGTGCACAAGGAAGGCGTTTCAGAAGAGAGCCTTTCGGAAAAAGTGCACGAGGAAGGCGACTTGGAAGAAAAGATCGTCTTCGAGTGGAGCGACGGCGCAGGCGGAACCCTGCGTGTGGTGCTCCCGCCTACGGCGGAAACATACGCTTTCCTGGAAAGAAAGCTGTCCGCAATTTCAGGCGGGGCGCAATCGCCCGAGCGGTCGCACGGGGACGGTGGGGAAGCGTCTGCGTGTTAAGCGGGTACGAAGACCGTACAAAGAACCGTACAACAGGAACAGACGAAAGCGAGTAATCGAGGTGGTACGAAGAGTTAAGGGCGGCTCTTCGAGGGCCTCACAGTCCACCATTTAAATAAAAGTGCGAAAAGCTTTTAAAAGCTTTTCGCACTTTTATTTGTGTGCCCGGCATGGGCGTTATCTACCAGGTGCAAGTCCTGAGCGGTGAAGGCAGCAGTAGCCGTAGTCGGAGGCAAGGGTGTCCGCGGCGACGCGGAATCTGAAGGAAGCCCGAGACAAACTTTCGGCCCGAAGAACATGAACCTCATATAAGGCTCCAGACAGTTGGACGAGTCTGCAAAACAAGACAAAATCCATGCTGCCGAAGGCTGTAGGGAGTAGATGAGGCGGGTAGATGGAAGGAAAGATAACGTTCTTAGCCGCCAGGAACATGCGGCATAAGTGACCGACAAGGCTCGCTTCGCTGCGCCTGTCGTCTACTTAACCCGGGGAGACCTGCCGGAGACGCCGACTGAGTTGGCAAACCGGGCAGCGATGCCCGGCTGAACCGGCAGGAGTCAGCAGAGGCCATAGTACCCGAGGGTGGGAATGCCCGGAGGGAAGGGCCGAACACGGAGAAGGGAGAGCGAACGATGAGCTCGCAGGACGAACGAAGACAGCGGAAAATCCCTCACGGGAGCTATCGGCGGGAGGAAGTGGTGAATCCACTGGAGACCGTCGAAGTGCCGAGTTCGTCTTCGGCGCGAACCGAAGAGCGATCCTGCCAACACGAGACGGAACTGATGGAACGGGTGGTATCGAGGCCCAACATGATGGACGCCTACGGGCAGGTACTGCGGAACAAAGGAGCCGCCGGAATCGACGGCATGCGAGTTCAGGATCTGAAACCCTATCTGCAGGAGAACTGGGAAAGGATCAAGCAGGAACTGCTGACGGGAAGTTATAAGCCCCGGCCAGTACGACGGGTCGAGATACCGAAACCCGACGGAGGGGTACGGCTTCTGGGCATACCGACCGTACTCGACCGTCTGATCCAGCAAGCCCTTCATCAGACGCTGAATCTCATATTCGATCCCGGACTCTCGGAAAACAGCTACGGATTCAGGAAAGGCAGGAGCGCGAAGCAGGGAGTGCTCAAGGCACGGGAATATATACAAGAGGGGTTCAGGTACGTAGTGGACATGGACCTGGCGAAATTCTTCGACAGGGTGAACCACGACATGCTCATGGCCCGAGTAGCCCGCAAAGTAGCCGACAAAAGAGTGCTGCGCCTCGTCCGAGCGTATCTTGAAGCGGGAGTGATGATAGGCGGCCTGTTCGAAAAGACGGAGGAAGGGACGCCGCAGGGCGGCCCATTGAGTCCGTTGCTGGCCAACATCATGCTCGACGACCTTGACAAGGAGCTGGAGAAACGGGGACACCGGTTCGTCCGCTACGCCGACGACTGCAATATCTACGTCAAGAGCAAGCGAGCCGGCGAACGAGTGATGGAAGGCGTCCGGAGATTCGTAGAAGGGAAGCTCAAACTCAGAGTCAACGAAGAAAAGAGTGCCGTGGACCGCCCGTGGAAGCGCAAGTTTCTGGGATTCTCATTCACGAACCGTAAGGAACCCCGCATCCGAGTAGCGCCCAAAACCCTGACGAGATTCAAAGCCAAGGTGCGGGAACTGACCAGTCGCAGCAAGAGCATGAGTCTGGCAACCCGAATTCGTCGGTTGAACGAATATCTCAAGGGTTGGATGGGCTACTTCAAACTCGCGGAAACACCGAGCGTATTCGAGAAACTGGATGGATGGATACGAAGGAGATTACGGATGTGCTTGCTCAAGCAGTGGAAGAAACCCAAGACACGACGGCGGGAGCTGATGGCCCGAGGGATACCGTATGAATGGGCCGTAAACATCAGCGGGTCGCGCAAAGGATACTGGCGACTGGCACGAACGCCTCAATTAAGCAAAGCCTTGGGAATCCAATACTTCGAATCCCAAGGCCTGTTCAGTCTGAGTTCGGTTCTGTCTACAGGTTAAACTTTGTGAACCGCCGTATACCGAACGGTACGTACGGTGGTGTGAGAGGACGGGGGCTAGCCGCCCCCTCCTACTCGATTTTTGCCCTGACAGGTCACCGCATTGATCGGATGCGCCCTGTACTTTTTTTATTCAACCGCCGTTTTCTTACTTAAGAGAGACGTTCTCTTCAATCCTCTCTTGTCCTGCGTTCCTGCGATCTTTGTTTCGCTTTCGGTTTATAATTGCGAGGACCACAGGCGCCCTGCCGATTCCAGAATGCGGCTTCTCAGGGAGCGGCGAAGCCAGTCGTGCAGTCGAAACTGGGAGCACTCTTGAAGGTCGTTCAGAAACTCCCTCCGGAACTGTTTCGCCACCTTTTTATCATAAAGAAATGCCTGGACCTCAAAGTTAATTTCAAGACTCCTCGCGTCGAAATTTGCCGACCCGACGGAGACGGTGTGATCGTCGGCGATCATTATCTTTGCGTGATGGAAACCTTTTCTGTAGCTATACACTTTGACTCCCGCTCTCAAAAGTTCTTCTACGGAAGAAAGAGATGCCCAGTGCACCATCGCGTGGTCGGCGGCGTGAGGAATGATTACCCGTACATCGACGCCGCTCATGGATGCGACTGTCAGAGCGGTCGAAAGGGTTTTTCCCGGGATAAGGTACGGGGTGCAGAGCCAAAGAGACTCTCTTGCGTTGGATATCATGGAGAAGTAGCCGTGCAGAATAGATTTCCAGTTTGAATCAGGTCCGCTGGAAACGATCTGCACAGGAGTGATCTCGTTGTGGACAGCGTTCGGTATGTCATGCGCCGGAGGGGCTTTTAAATCGCAGAAAGTCCAGTCTGCCGCGAAAATTTCATCAAGACATGCTACCGCTTCACCTTCAATCTTCAGATGCGTATCCCGCCAGATTCCCAGTCCCGGCTCCCCGTGAATATACGAATCGCCTATGTTCAAGCCTCCTAGATATCCGGTGATGCCGTCGATGACAATGATCTTCCTGTGGTTTCGGAAATTGAGATCGCGGCGAAGCATGGGGAAGGAGACTGAAAGAAAAGAATGAACATGGACACCGCCGTGTTTGAGGGTATCAATGAATTTTTTCCCCAGCTTCCAGCTGCCGACACTGTCATAAATCAGGCGCACATCGACGCCTACAGCAGCTTTTTCCAAAAGGATGTCTCTGATTTCTCCGCCGATTGCGTCGTTGTCGATAGAGTAATACTCAAGGTGAATGTATCTTTTCGCCTGCCGGAGCGCGTGCTTTATAGAGGAGAAGGTGGCTTCGCCGTTCACCAGCATTTCTACTGAGTTATGAGTCGAAACCCGCGCCTTGGCGCTTTTTGTCAGCAAGGATGCCGTTTTTTTCGTGTGTTCCCCTAAGAAGGCACAGGGTTCGTTGTGTTCATGAGAGACGAAGAGGGGGCCTTTCCTGTTTTTTCTTCGTTTCTTTTTTAGTTTTCGGAAATTTTCTCGTTCTCTGAGGTCCGGACCGAAGAAAAAATAGATGAGAAATCCGATGACCGGCAGCAGGAGGAGGACGAGCAGCCAGGCGATGGTCCTGTCGGGATTGCGCTCTTCGAGAAAGATAATGCCCGCAATAAAGATGCCGTATGCCCAGAGAAAACTAAAGGAATACTCTTTGAGGAAATTCATTACCTTCTCTGGAATGCGGTGAGGCGCTTGGCGCCAGAAATCACCGTCAAGGAGCAGTCTGATATTGTCTCCGATCGACTCCGCATTTGAGAGGATGAAGAGAAACGTCGCAAGTCCGAAAAGCAGCCAGAAGAATGTCGATGTACGCCGTATTTTTTTCAGTGCCGTCTCCTCCCTCTTTTCCACTCAGGTTTGAAAGTGTGAATGAATAAAACATTCGTTTACGCTATTCGTTTTTTAGCAGGGCTTCACAACGCCCCTTGATGATGGTATTATTCCACGGCATGCGTGCGAGAGTGGTGGAACGGCAGACACGCTGGACTTAGGATCCAGTGCCTTTGGGCGTGGGGGTTCAAGTCCCCCCTCTCGCACCATCTTTTATTTGCCGAACGTGCTTACTGTTCCCTCTTTCCGGGTAGGAGGAGCGGGAATGAATCCGGCGCTTTTGTATCCCACTGCAATGGAGTAGTACGGAGCATAGCCTTCCGGTATCTTTAAAGAAGCCGTTTCTTCAGAATCCTCGAAGAGAAAGCTCGTCAGGCCTATCCAACAGGTTCCTATGTTCAGGGATTCTGCGCCCAGCAACATGTTCTGAATAGCTGCTGCGCAGTCCGCGACGACAGGAAGGAATGTATCTCCCGACTGCCTTCCGGAAACGATGATGACCGTAGGCGCGCCATGGAACAGATGGTATCCTTCTTTCGCAGCAAGCTTCCGTACCCAATCAATCGGCGAGTTTGCCATCTTTTCGATCGTGGAACGGCTCATCTGGTCAATTTTTGATTTGTCCTGCACAACAAGAAAGTGCCACGGTTGGGTGTTGTGTCCGCTTGGGGCCCATAACCCGCTTTCGATAATTGAATTCAGCTCGTCGTCCGTAATTTGGTCCGGTCGAAAACTTCGTACGCTACGGCGTTTCTTTATTGTCTCCAAAACAAGGTTCATTGTAATTTCCTCCTTAAAAGAAATGTTTTTGTCGATGTGTATATGCTACAATATCCCAAAAATGCGGAAAATGCCACTGTGTATTTTCTTTTTCACCCTCTGCGGCAGTTTTTTCTCTGCAGAAAGGAGCGGCAACACTATGAGAATCCGAAATAATACCGTTTTTTGTTTCCTGATATCCTTGGTCTTTTTCTCCTGTTTTGTAGCGCAACCAGCCCTTGCAGCGCCTTTCTCGACGAGCCGAGAATACCATGCGATGCTGAGCGGCAGGACCTCTCGGGATCAAAGAAAAAGAACGCACGCAATCGAAAGCTACTTCAGAAGAGTGAATCCTCGTCTTTCCGCAGCAAATGCCTCCCGTTACGCCGGATTGATAGAAAAATACTCCCAGCATTATAAGGTTGACCCGTTTCTGGTCGCCGCCATTCTTGTGAAGGAATCCACCGTTAAATCCAATGCCGTCAGCAAGGGGAACTATGGGTTGATGCAGGTCAACTGGAAAGCAAATGGTCCCTGGATACGAAAAACATTTCCAGTCCGTACGACGAAACAGCTCCTTGAGCCCGAGAACAACATACGCATCGGCGTTCATATACTGGCATCGAATATCCAGCGTGCCGGCGGAGATGTGGATAAGGGGCTCGACAGGTATCGGGGCCGCTCGCTGGCCTCCTATAGAAATTCGGTCCTGCGGAACTATTCGGCGATCTACACCTTGTTTGCTCGCCGTTGAGTGTGTAGCGAACACAACAAAGGAGATCTGTCGATGGAAGTCGCAGCGGTTGTTCTCGCGGCGGGGTATTCCAGCCGTATGGGCTTTTTCAAGCCGCTTGCCCTCCTGAACGGAGTGTCTGCTCTGGAGCGGATTCTTCGTTCAATGCGTGGCGCCGGGGTACGGAATGTTCTCGTCGTGACAGGATTTAATGAAGACGTTGTCGCCTCAGCTGCTCAACGCGCCGGCGCCCGGGCCGTCTATAATCCCCGTTATGCGGAGGGTATGTTTACTTCAGTACAGGTAGGCGTAGCTGCGCTTCCGCACAGTGCAGACGCTTTTTTCCTCCTGCCCGTAGATATTCCGACAGTTCGGGTTTCCACATTGCGTTTAATGATGGAAAGCGCTTCTTCCAATGGGATTCTTCACCCTCTGTTTCGAGGGAAGCGGGGACATCCTCCGCTTATCGCGGCTGCCTTGGCGCCCCATATACTTGATTTTTCCGGAGAAGGCGGGTTGCGCGCCTTTTTTGATGGGTGGGCAACGTGGAATCAAGACTTCGACGTAGCGGACGAGGGCGTGCTCATGGATATGGATACGCCGCAAGACTTTGAAAAAATTCACCGTCGTTTGAGCGGACTGCGCGTTCCCTCGAAATTGGAACGAGAGGTCCTCTTCGACCTGGCGGGCACGCCGTTGCGTGTTCGCGCCCATTGCGACGCAACCGCCTCTGTTTGCCTGAAGCTCGCTTTCGCTTTGCGGCAACAGGGAGTCAGGATAGATATGCCGCTGCTTCATGGCGCGGCGCTGTTTCACGACGTGTGCAGGCACGTACCGGATCATGTGTGTGCAGGCGAGATTATTTTGCGGCGTCACGGTTTTCCTCTTCTCGCAGAAATAGCAGCATGTCACAGGGATCTGCCCCCTTTGCCCCGAATCGAGGCTACCCTTCTTCATCTTGCGGACAAACTCGTTTCCGATACGCACATCATTTCTCTCGATGCCAGGAAAAAGAACATGCGTATGCGATATGGTGCAGATCAAAACGCATTGCTGGCTATTCGCCAAAGATACGCCGCTGCAAGAAAAACCGCACGCAGAATAGAACGCATAACAGGACAGTCTCTCGAAACTTTGCTGCAAATTTAAGAAGAACCCCTCTAGACAGTTGACATTGAATGTTATAAAGTGAATGGATGGAGGAACGTCTCTCCTCCAGAGTAGTGTATGAACTGTGCAGATGACAAAACAAAGGAGGAGAAATATGAGTACTGTGCAATGGTATTTTCCGGATACACTCGATGAAGCTATCTCGTATCTCGGCAGGGAGAAAACTGTTCCTCACGGCGGAGGAACGAGTTTGATCAAAAGCGGGATCGCCTCCCTGGAAGGTCTGGTAGACCTTTCCAGATTAGGCCTTGATTCGCTGAAGATGGAAAAAGGAATCCTTGAAGCCGGAGCGGGAATGACGTTCGGGGGCGTCGCGGAGAGCCTTGCCAATCTGCACCCCGAATGTATCCTGGGAAAGGCTCTCGGAGCGTCTGCCTCCACCCCGATGAGAAACCGGATTACGCTTGGAGGCAGCGCGTCGCTCTTTCCGCTTTGGTCCGATCTTATCGGCCCCATGTCGGTGCTCCACGGAGTTATCTGCACCGAGGGGAAGAACGGTGGGACCTACGACCTGCCCTCCTGGCTTGCCGACAGAACTCTTCAGAAGGGCTCTCTGATCACTTCGCTTCTCTTCCCTGATCCGGTCGACTGGCTCTCCTCCTACTACAGAGAGACCCGTGTCGGATTCGATTATCCGGCCTTTACCGTCTCTATTCTCGCACGCAAAAACAACAGTACGATAGATAAGGTCCGGATTGCAGTCTCCGGAGGCCTGGACAGGGTGCGCCGTCTTACCGAGCTTGAGGAACGCCTTACGGGAGCGGATCTTTCTGTCCTTGCATCGCTTGACATTCGGAAGATGGCTTCTGTTGAGTTCGGGAGAAAACCGGCAGGATCACCGGAATACCTTTCGGAGATTGCCGCCGTACAGGTTGAAAGAGGCTTAAAGGCCGTTCTGACTGAGGAGGGGAAGTCTCGATGAAGGGGTCTTTCTTGGTGAACGGACGTACCAATGAGTGGACGTTCGAACCTGATGCAACATTGCTTGACGTGCTTCGCGCAAATGGTCATCCGGAAGTGCACCGCGGGTGCGACGAGGGAGTGTGCGGGTCCTGCTCGGTGCTTCTGGAGGGAAAACTCGTCAATTCTTGCCAGGTGTTCGCCGCATCGGCAATGGAGAAAGATATTCTGACGGTTGCAGGTATCGGAACGATTCATGAACCGCACCCGATCCAGACGGCTTTTGTGGAGAGCGGAGCCGTCCAATGCGGTTTTTGTACTCCGGCTGCGATTCTCGCGACGCTGGCGCTGTTGCGCAAAAATCCGAATCCCACCGATGAGGAGATTCATTCCGCCCTCGACGGAAACTACTGCCGGTGCACCGGCTACGTAAAGATTATTGAAGCGGTCCGTCTCGCTTCCAGGAGGATGAGCTCGCATGACTGATTTCTCTGTTGTGGGGAAACCCGTTCTCAAGGTTGACTCTCTGTCGCTGGCGTGCGGTTCTGCCCGCTACACCGCCGATTACGAGATGCGTGATCCGCTCTACCTTGCTTTTGCCTATTCGCCCGTGGCGCACGGGGATATTGTTTCTCTCGACGATTCCGAGGCTCGCGGAATGGAAGGCGTTACGGACGTCTTTCACGCATTCAACACGGAAACGGAGTTGTTTACGACCGCGGGGCAAGGATACCCGGAACCTTCTCCGTACGATACGCGCCTTTTCAACAAGCGCGTACGGTACGCGGGGGAGATCGTCGCTGCCGTTCTCGCCGGAACCCTTTCCGAAGCGCGGGCTGCCGCCGCTGCGGTAAAAGTGGAGTATGCTCCCCTTCCGACGCTCTTCGATCCGGAAAAGGCTATGGATAAGGATTCTCCAAGCCTTCACGGTGAAGACGGAGCGTACGCGCCGCTCCCTGTCCCTTTCCGTGCGGAGGAAAATGTTGCCGGAGAGGTACTCTTCTCGTTCGGCGATATGGAGAAGGGGTTTGCGGATGCGGATTTTATCGTCGACGAAACATACAGGACGCACTATACGGCGCATTGTGCGCTGGAGCCGCATGCGGCATCGGCGTTCTTCGACGAAAAGGGACGTCTTGTCATTGTGGCTTCTACGCAGGTGCCTTTTCATGCCAGACGGACCGTGAGCAGGGTCGTAGGTATTCCCGCGCATATGATCCGCGTGATAAAACCCAGAATCGGCGGGGGCTTCGGCAGCAAGCAGGAGATCATTCTTGAGCTCTATGCAGCGCTGGCGGCGTGGAAGTACAAACGAAACGTCAAGGCGGAGATGAGTCGTTCCGAAGTTTTTACTGCGGCGAGGACGAGGCATCCTATGCGCGTTCGCATCAAGACCGGCGTAAAGAACGACGGATCGATCACCGCGCTCGATATGAGCGACGTGATGAACACCGGGGCATACGGAGCGCATGCGCTGACGGTGCTCTCAAACGCCGGTTCCAAGGTGCTCCCGATGTTCAATAAAATCGAAAATATGAATTTCGTGGGAAGAGCGGTCTACACGAATCTTCCCATCGGAGGCGCCTATCGCGGCTACGGGGCAACCCAGGGCTACTTCGCCTTCAACCAGCACATGGATGGAATCGCCCGGAGGCTCGGCGTTGATTTTCTCGATTTCGTTAAGAAGCACCACATCCGGGAAGGCGAAACATCCGAAGTCTTCAAGGCCATCGGCGAAGGCACAGAAGGTGTAAGCCAGATAATCCGGTCGTGTAAGTTGAGCGAGTGCATCGACAAGGGAGCGGAAGCGATCGGCTGGAGCAATCTTCGCGGCAAAAAGATAGCAAACGGTCCCGTGGTGAAGGGAATCGGCGCGGCAGTATCCATGCAGGGCTCGGGCATTCCTCAGGTTGATATGGCAAGCGCCTCGATGAAGATGAACGACGACGGTTCGTTCAACCTCTACGTCGGCGCCACCGATATCGGCACGGGTTCGGATACGATTCTCTCCCAGATCGCGGCGGAAACTTTGAACGTGCCGCTTGAAATGATCCTGATTCTCTCCTCCGATACGGATCTGACGCCGTTCGATACCGGAGCCTACGCTTCGTCCACCACGTACGTCTCCGGGCAGGCGGTCCTCCGATGCGCAGAGAAGGTGCGTTCGCAGATTCTCTCCGTTGCGGAAAAGATGACGGGCGCTGCTCCCGAGAGTCTTGTATTCAAGGAGAGCCGCGTGGTCAATACTGCAACAGGCGAAGAGACGTCCTTCTCCGATATTGCCTGCTTTGCCATGTACAGTCATGACCAGTTCCAGATTCAGGCTTCGGCGTCGTTCACAGGCTCGGAGTCGCCCCCTCCTTTCATGGCGCAGTTCGCCGAGGTCGACGTCGATACCGAAACAGGAAAGGTGCGCGTTGTCAAGTTCGTGTCCGTGGGAGACTGCGGCCAGCCGCTCAACCCCAAGCTTGTCGAAGGGCAGATCGAGGGCGCCACAATGAACGGGATCAGCTACGCGCTGACTGAACAGTACATTTTCAACTCGAAGGGGAAGATGACCAATAACTCCTTCTGGGATTACAAACTGTTCGGCACGCTGGATATGCCTGAGATGAAGACCATTGTGGTCGATTCCGACGAGCCGACGGGGCCGTACGGGGCGAAGTCCATTTCTGAAATCGGTATCAACGGCCCGGCTCCGGCTATCGCGAACGCGATTTATGACGCCGTCGGCGTCCGGATTTACGATCTTCCCCTGACGCCCGAGAAGGTGCTCAAGGCGATTCGCGCGCGTACGGATGGGTAAGCAAAATCCAGCGATTATGATTGCGGAGGTGCAGGAATGAGCGACATTATGAGAATGATTCCTTTCGGAAACCTGATGGACTGGATGCTGGTCGAACACGGCAAGGAAGGCTCCATCTTCGGTATCCGTAAAAACAAATTCTATAAGAACGCTACGGGAAAGCAGATCGTGGTCTGCGGCGAGTCCATCAGCTCGCCGATCGGCCCTGCAGCCGGTCCTAACTCCCAGCTTGCGCAGAATATCATTGCAGCCTATCTGGCCGGTTCACGCTTTATCGAGCTGAAAACCGTGCAGATCATGGACGGAGAAGAACTTCGGAAGGCGGTAGCCAAGCCCTGTATCAACGCTCAGGACGAAGGGTACAACGTGGAATGGTCTACGGAGCTCACTGTCCAGGAAGCGTTCGACGAATACGTCAAAGCCTGGTTCGCAATCCAGGTGATGGCAAAGGAGCTTGGAATCAGCGCACAACGCGATTTCGCCTACAATATGAGCGTCGGCTACGATTTGAAGGGAATTCAGTCCCCCAAGATCGACGGGTTCATCGAAGGGTTGAAGAACGCCTCCGGGAGCGGCATCTGGAAGACGTGTACAGACTGGCTTCGGGAGAACCTTTCGAAGTTCAGCAATGTCAAGGCTTCGGATGTGGATGCTATCGAAAGCCGTTTGTGTTCGTCGATAACGCTTTCTACGCTTCACGGCTGCCCGCCGGAGGAGATCGAACGTATTTCACGGTATCTGTTCGAGGAGAAGGGGCTCCACGTCTTTGTGAAGTGCAATCCGACGCTTCTGGGGTATGAAACGGCCCGAGATCTTCTTGACCGGATGGGGTATACCTATATTGACTTCACGGACCATCACTTCAAGCACGACCTTCAGTACAGCGACGGCGTTGCGATGTTCAAGAGGCTTCAGGAGTTCGCGAAGGAGCGGGGACTCGAGTTCGGTCTGAAGCTTACCAACACCTTCCCCGTGAATATTAAAAATGAAGAGCTGCCCGGTGAACAGATGTACATGTCCGGCCGTTCGCTTTTCCCCCTGACGATTACCTTGGCGAGCAAGCTGAGCCGCGAATTCGACGGAAAGCTCCAGATCTCGTACTCAGGCGGCGCCGACTTCTTTAATATCGACTCCATACTGAATGTCGGTATTCAGCCGATCAGCATGGCCACTACAATTCTCAAGCCCGGCGGATACGAAAGAATGAAGCAGATAGCCGAGAAAGCGGAGCCGTACCTGAACGGGGCGTTCCGCGGAGTGGACGTGAAGGCTCTTGACGCCCTTGCGGCGAGCGTCTTTGAAAAGCGCTTCCACAAAAAAAGCGCCCGCCCTGTTGGATCAAGGAAGACCGAATCGCGTCTTCCGCTTTTCGACTGCGCCAAGGCCCCCTGCCAGGACGGCGGGTGCCCCATTAACCAGCAGGTTCCGACGTATCTCCGTCTGGTCAACGAGAAGAAGTACGCCGAAGCGTTCGATGTCATCGCGATGGACAACAGTTCGCCGGCAGTCACGGGAACAATCTGCGACCATCAATGCCAGCACGTCTGTACCCGGCTCGACTACGAACAGCCGCTTGAGATACGCGAGATGAAGAAGATTGCCGTGCTCAACGCGCAAGATGAGTATATTGCCCGGATGCAACCTGCAAAAATCGTCTCGAAGAAAAAGGCGGTTGTTGTCGGCGCCGGTCCTGCCGGAGTGGGGACAGCGTTTTTCCTTCGGCGGAACGGCATCGAGACGACGGTGCTTGAGCGCCGGGCCGAACCGTACGGCATCGTGAAGTATGTCATTCCAGAGTTCCGTATAGGCGAGGACATGATTGCCCGAGACGTCGCTCTCGCGAAGAAGGCTGGAGTACAGTTCGTCTTCGGGGTCGACGGAAAAATAGATATAGAAGCGCTGAAGAAGGAGTACGACTATGTCGTGCTTGCGACGGGAGCTTGGAAACCCGGCGAGTCTCCGGTGAAAGAGGGGCGGGAGCTGGTTCGCGATGCGCTTTCCTTCCTTGAAGAGTATAAAAAGAAGAAGGGGCATGTCGAGATCGGCGGCACTGTCGCGATCATCGGCGGCGGCGATGTCGCAATGGACTGCGCCAGGGCGGCGAAGCGCGCCCCCGGAGTGAAGCGGTCGATCGTCGTCTACCGCCGCACCGTTGCCTATATGCCTGCCGAACCGGAAGAGAAGGAACTGGCGCTGCACGATGGGGTGGAGCTCATGGAGCTGCTTGCCCCTGTGAAGTACGACGGGAAGACGCTCCTCTGCGAAAAGATGCAGCTCGGCGAGAAGGACGCCTCGGGGCGGCGCGGCGTGACCGGTACGGGCGAAATGGTCCCGGTGGCGGCGGACACGGTCATCGGCGCGACCGGCGCGAAGGTAGACTCGGAAATCTTCGGAGCCAACGGCATCGCGCTCGACGCCAAGGGGCGCGTTGTAATGAACGAAGAAAACGAAACCTCCGTTTCGAACGTCTACGTCGCAGGTGACTGCAAGGCAGGACCGGCAACGGTGGTCAAGGGGATAGCCGACGCGAAAACCGTGACGAAGAGCATTCTTACAAAGGAGGGGCTCTCCCCCGATTTCGCGGTCACGGAGCTTGTGCAGGATCTGGCGTCGTTGTACGAGAAAAAAGGCGTCTTGAAAGAAGCCGTGAAAGATCAGAACGACGGCGCCCGCTGCCTCGCATGCGATGTCGTCTGCGAACTCTGCTGCGACGTCTGCCCCAACAGGGCCAATGTCCTCGTGGTTGTGGACGGAAAACACCAGATCGTGCATCTTGACGGTATGTGCAACGAGTGCGGAAACTGCGGCATTTTCTGCCCGCATACCGGAGATCCCTACAAGGACAAGGTCACGCTCTTCTGGACCGAGGAGGATTTCAAGGAGAGTACAAACAAGGGATTCTTCCGCGTCGAAGGCGACCGGTACTCTGTTCGTGTCGAAGACGGTTCGGTCGTCTCCTGGCGCCGCGGCGAACCGGGCGTCTCCCTTGAAATGGCGAAGACGCTCGGAGCAGTGCTCGAGCGCTACCCCTACTACATGATGAATCTCTAGGAGGTGCACGGCATGCTTTTGATCGGCAACGGAAAAGTCATCACAAGAGACGAGAACAACACAGTCATAGAGAACGGCGCGGTCGTGATCGACGGCGCGCATATAAAGGCAGTGGGAAAGACCGAGGATCTGAAGAAGGCCTACCCCGGCGCGACGTTCAAAGACGCGAAAGGGCGGCTTGTGATGCCCGGCCTTATCAACGTCCACATGCACTATTACAGCACGTTCGCGAGAGGCATCGCGCTCGACAGTCCTCCTGCGACGAAATTCTCCGAAATTCTTGAAGGGCTCTGGTGGAGGCTCGACAAGTGCCTTACGCTCGAAGACGTCTACTACAGCGTCATGGGGCCGGGAATCGACCAGATCAAGTGCGGCGTCACGTCGGTCATTGATCATCACGCGAGCCCGTTCGCGGTTCGCGGCAGTCTTGCGAAGATCGCCGAAGCTTCGGCGGAGCTGGGCCTTCGGAGTAATCTCTGCTACGAAGTCTCCGACCGCGACGGAGAGCAGAGCAGGGTGGACGGCATTACCGAGAATATCGAATTCATCAAGGCGTGCGCGGCGAAGAAGGACGACATGCTCAAGGGTATGTTTGGACTGCACGCGTCCATGACCATCTCGGACAAGACGCTGAATGAAAGCGTGGAACAGATGGCGGGGCTTGACGCGGGATTCCACGTGCACGTCGCCGAAGGCATTGAAGACCTCGAGGACAGCAAGGCGAAGTATGGGCTGGGCGTGGTCGAGCGCTGGCACAAGCACGGCGTTCTTGGTCCCAAGAGTCTCGCAATCCACTGCATCCATATCTCCGAAAAGGAGATGGATCTGCTGAAGGAATCGGATGTCGCTGTCGCGCACAACCCGGAGTCGAATATGGGGAACGCGGTCGGCCTCTCTCCGGTGCTGCCGATGATGAAAAAAGGCGTCCTCGTGGGTCTTGGTACCGACGGGTACACAGCCGATATGTTCGAATCGTACAAAGTGGCGAACTGCTTGCACAAACATGGGGCGAAGCTCCCGAGCGTCGCGTGGACGGAGCCGCCGACGATGCTCTTCGAGAACAACAAAAAGATCATGAACCGGCAGATCGACGGCGAGGTCGGAACGCTGAAGCCCGGCGCATACGCCGACGTCGTCATCGTGGATTACGATCCTCCGACGCCGCTTCACGGAGGCAACATCAACGGACACCTTCTCTTCGGCGTCTGCGGCAGGCATGTCAGCACCACAATAGCCAACGGGAAAGTCCTGATGGACGAGCGGAAACTTGTCCACGTGGACGAGGAAAAAATAATGGCCGAGAGCCGCGCTCTGGCCAAAAAACTCTGGGAGCGGATTTAACGAAAAGACGATCGTTGCCGGAGGGGTGAGGGAGCGCCCTTTGAAGCGACTATGCGTCGCGCCGGAGGGCGCTTCCTCACGGGCTGTACCTGTCGGCGGCGTTCAGTCTTCTCGTAGATAATCCCATTTTTAAGGAGGATGCATGCCCATGACCGAAAGGCTGAACGTGGTCGGCGCAAATGTGCCGCGACATGACGCCCTTGCGAAAGTAACAGGCCGCGCCCGCTACGTCGCCGATCTGCCCTGCGATGGCGCATGGGTTGGGGGAGCGCTGTGGAGCAGAACTCCGCGTGCCCGGGTGCGAAATATCGTATTTTCCCCCGATTTTGACTGGTCACGCGTGACGGTGATTACCGCGCGCGATTTACCCGGCCCCAACGAAGTGCACATGATCAAGGACGACTATCCGATCCTCGCCGGCGACGAAATCTCCTATATTGGTCAGGCGATAGCTTTGGTTGCCGCGCCCGATAAACAAACCATTGAAGAGGCGCTCGGCGCGATGCGGCCGGATCTGGAGGAACTCCCCCCGGTGCTCAGTGTGGAGGCTTCTCTTGCAAAAGAAGCCGTTATCTGGGGCGAGGACAATGTCCAGGCGCACTACCGGATAGAGCACGGAGACCTCGAAGAGGCGTTTTCCCGTTCGGATGTGATAATCGAAGAGACCTACAGAACGCATCATCAGGAGCATCTGTACCTTGAGACAAACGGTATGTTTGCCCACCCTCGACCGGATGGCGGGGTCATCGTCGAAGGTTCTCTTCAGTGCCCGTACTACGTTGCCAGAGCGCTTGCGCATGCCTTGGGGCTTCCTCTGGAAAAGGTGACGATGCGCCAGACCGAGACCGGCGGCGCTTTCGGCGGTAAGGAGGACTATCCCTCGGTACTGGCCATTCAGACTGCGCTGCTTTCCATGAAAAGCGGAAAACCCGTACGAATGGTGCTTGAACGCAGAGAGGATATCGACGTCACCACAAAGCGCCACCCGTCCGTCATCCGCCATCGCACGGGAGTCACGCGCGACGGCGTTATCCTCGCAGCTGAAATAGACATCATCTTTGACGGCGGCGCGTTCTCCACCATGAGCCCGGTGGTTCTCTCACGAGGCGTGCTCCATGCGTGGAGCGCCTACAGGCTTCCCAATGCCCGTATTGTCGGCAGGGCGCTGGCGACGAATACCGCCCCCAACGGAGCGTTCCGCGGTTTCGGCGCTCCGCAGACTGTTTTTGCCATGGAACGTCAGATGGACAGGATAGCCCGCGAGCTTGGGCTCTCTCCGCTTGAAGTGCGACGGAAAAACCTTTTGAAAACAGGAGATACGCTCCCGTGCGGCCAGGTGCTGCGTTCGGCCTATGCCGGCCTTGTGCTCGAAAGGGCGCTCGACATATCCGGATACGAGGAAAAACATGGAAAGCAGCAAGAGGATGACCGCATTCTGCGCGGGGTAGGCGTCTCCGTCTTTCTGCACGGCGGAGGATTCACCGGGGCGGGGGAGGAGAAAATCTCCGGCCGCGCCGCTGTGGAAGTAGCCGACGACGGAATTGTCGAGGTGCTCGTCAGCAGCACCGAGATGGGCCAGGGCGCCGCGACGGTGCTTCCGCAGATAGCGGCGGAAGTCCTCTCTCTTCCAGCCTGGAAGGTGCGGCATCCGAATCCCGATACTTCGCGCGTACCCGACAGCGGCCCGACAGTCGCTTCACGAACGACCATGATGGTTGGGAAAATACTCCAGGACGCCGCGAAGGATATGCGCGCCACGCTTACCGGCGAGGCGGCGAAAAATGCCGGAGTACTTCCTGAATCCATCCTCTGGGAGAACGGACGCCTTGCTTCCGGGGGGAGAGATCTGGGCTCTTTTGAGGAACTTGCCTTGCAGTACAAGGAGGAGCACGGGAAGCCCCTGAGAGGGGAAGGAGTGTATAATCCCCCCTCCGACTGTCAGTGGAACGAGGCCGAGTACCGCGGCGACGCATACAAGGATTACGCCTGGGCCTGCGATGTGGTGGAAGTGGAGATCGACGCGGATACGCTGGAGCTTCGCGTCCCGCACGTTACCTCCGTTGTTGAAATCGGCAAGGCGGTGCATCCTATGCTTGCTGAAGGGCAGGTTATCGGCGGGACGCTTCAGGCGCTTGGCTGGGGCGCGATGGAGGAGGTCCGAATGGAGAAGGGACGCTACCGCAACAATAGCGTGTCGACCTACATTATTCCCACGGCCGTGGATGCGCCTGAATTCACCGTGGAGATCGCCGAGACGCCGTCTCCTTTCGGTCCCTGGGGCGCCAAAGGATTGGGCGAGCTCCCGATGGACGGGGGCGCGCCTGCCTTGGCCGCCGCCGTCGAGGATGCTCTTGGCGTCTTCGCAACGGAGCTTCCGTTGACCAGCGACCGTTTGCATGCTCTGTTGCGGCAACGCCGGAAGTAAGGAGGGAACTCTATGAAGTTTGAACTCACTGTAAACGGTAAGGTCTGTTCGGTGGACACGCCTCCAATGCGCCGTTTGCTTGATATTCTCCGCCAGGATCTGGGCCTGCCGGGCGCCAAGGAGGGGTGCGGCGAGGGGGAATGCGGAGCATGCGCCGTGCTTCTCGACGGCCGTCTTGTAAACTCTTGCCTTATCCCCGCTTTCCAGCTGCCGGGCAGAAGTGTGGAGACTATAGAAGCGCTCTCCGTGGATGGTACGCCCGATACACTGCAGCAGGCCTTTCTTGATGCCGGGGCGGTGCAGTGCGGTTTTTGCACTCCTGGTTTAGTCATGGCATCGAGAGCTCTTCTGTCGAAGAACGCACACCCTACACGTAAAGAAATTCGCGAAGGCATCGCCGGAAATCTCTGCCGCTGTACCGGGTATGAAGCGGTGGTGCACGCTGTGGAGCAGGCTGCGGAAAAAGGCTACGCACCCAGTCTTGTTCCGGCGAAGCGTCTGGATGCCTCCGTGCTTCTCGAAAAAGAAGAAGAGGGAAAAGTGTTCCTCCCCCGAACTCTTGAAGAGGCCTTTGAGGCGCTGTCCGTTCACGGAGATGAGCTCGCCGTGGTCGCTGGCGGCACCGACCTGATGGTGGATATGGAGAAAAAAGGGCTTCCCGCGCCTGAAAAAGTTCTCGATATCACGGGAATCGAGGGGATGCGTCGCATAGGCGTTTCCGGTGATTGGCTGGAGATAGGCGCGGGCGCGACCTTCGCTGAAATCGCAGTGCATGAGAATGTCCTCTCCGTAGCTCCGGCTCTGGCGCACTGCGCTTCACAGGTGGGCGCCGTCGCAATTCAGAATCGGGCAACCATCGGAGGCAACATCGCTACCGCTTCGGCGGCAGCGGACTCTCCACCCGTCTTAATGGCCCTCGGCGCCGTCCTTGTTTTGGCAAGCGGGAAAGGATCGCGTGAAATGCCGGTAGAGGAATTTTTCTCGGAATACAGACGCACTGCCCGGCGTGCAGACGAACTGCTGGTCACGGTGCGTATCCCTCTTTCCGTGAGAGGAACCCGTCAAATGTTCCGGAAGGTGGGTCTCCGGCAGGCGCTTGCCATTTCACGGGTTTCCGTTGCCTGCGTCGCAGCGCTGGAGAGCGGCGTTGTGACTTCGTGCCGAATAGCTGCGGGCAGTATGTCGCCGACGCCCCTGCTCCTGAAGGACGTCTGCTCGGCAGTCACAGGCAGAGCTCTGAGCAGAGAGCTGGCGGAAGAGGCCGGAAGAGCGGCCGATTCGCTGGTGTCTCCCCGTACCGCGCCGGAATACAGGAAGGAAACTACCGGAAATTTAGTACGACGTTTTTTCACCGATATTCTCAAGGAGAACGCGACGGTCTGATCGATCCGGAGCAGGCCGCAAACGGCAGAGCGAAAAGGAGCCGGCAGAGTGGCATTTTTTGTTTTCTCGTGCGGATTCTGGAAGAAACGCAGGATGTAACGAAAAGAAAGTGCGAATTTAAAGCAAGAAAGACTTGACATGCTCTTCATTTCTTATTATGATGTATGCGTTGACAGGCGCCGTCAGCAAAAAGCACAAGCAATCAAGCTTAGGAGGAACAACTTTGACAACTCAAGGCACAGTAAAATGGTTCAACGCGACGAAGGGTTATGGATTCGTAACCTGCGACGATGGCAAGGACGTTTTCG
>JAHDKR010000195.1 GCA_018436785.1 Synergistaceae bacterium
AACTATTATCATTCTATAGACACAGTACTTTTGAAATATCAAGTTTCAAAAGGAGGAGTGTTATGGCGTTTGTAGATGTAGATTTAGTGGAGGGCAAGTGCAGGAATAGTTCTATTGAAAAGTGGATTGACCATGATAAGCTATTTAAAAAGTTAACTCGGAGATTCTTTGTTGAATTTATGCAAGGTTTTTATCCTGAGCTTGCTAGAGATATGGATATAGATTCAGTGAGGTTTTTAGATAAAGAAGATAATAAAAGGAAGAAGACAAAGATTGCTGATATGTTAGTGGAGGCTAAGTTTGCTTTTTCCAAAAATTCTGTATTGATCCATATTGAATTCAAAGCCCAGAGAGTTAGAGGTTATTCGCGAAAAGTATATGAGTATTTTAATCGATTTTATGAGGAACATGGTAATGCGGTGATATCAATAGTTGTACACACTCATGACGTAAATGTTACTGAAGAGTCTGGATTCGTACTTGATACACCATATATTAAGATATTAGAGTTTAATCATTTTACTCTGCAACTAAGTCGAGAACCCTGGCGCAAATACTTAGATAAGCCTAATCCTTTGACAGTAGCTTTTATGACGAAGATGAGTTATCAGGCAGAAGAGAAGGTGGATGTGAAGATTGAGTGTTTTAGAATGTTGGAGAGTTTGGACTTAGGTGATGAAGATTATAACATATTAATCAGTTTTATAGAGACATATCTGGTATTAAATGAAGAAGAAGAGACTATTTTTGATAAAAAACTTGATAAGAAGGAGGTAGAGAAAGTTATGGAGTTTATCACATCTTATGAACTTAGAGGAAGAGAAGAGGGGTTTAAAAAAGGCGAAAGGAAAGGTGAGAGGAAAGGGATAGAACAGGTAGCTAAGAATCTTTTAGAGGTTGGAGATTCTATAGATAAGATAATTCGAGTTACAGGGCTTTCAAAGGAGAGAATTTTAGAGTTATAGTACATATTCTACTAGAAAACTGTTGATTTTCTGAAGTCAATAGTTTTCTGATTTTATATTATAAATAATAATTATAATATACATTAAAAAATTTTCAAAAAAATGACTATAGTATCATAATCATAATTTTGCAAAAAATTCTTGACTTTTACTGAGGAGATGATTATAATTAGAACAACTTTTTTTCGGAAGCAAAAGTAGATAAAAAAGTCCCGCGAAGCCTTTAAAATAGGCATATTGCGGGATTATTTTTTAGCCAAAAGTTGTAGTGTAAAATCAACGTTTTTTAGCCATTCCAAAATTTTTTTTTATTTCTCCGAGTGTCATCACTTTTTGACCAATATTAAGATTAAAAACGTCATTTATGTTATCTGTTACTTCATCTGCATAGTCAAAAAGATAATGATTTGTTGCGCATTAATATGATCTTTTCTTGTAAGATAGACCGGTCTTGCATCCAGGTTACTTTTAGTTATTTTAAAAGATTCTTCTATCCTCCAGAGTCCTCTATACATTTCAATAATATGATCATCCAATTCGCTTGAAACTATTGCATAATAGCCATCCAGTTGTTCATCCTGTTTTATCTTTTCTTTGTCCAGAAATAACTTTTTCCCGGTATCCAATATTTCCCCTGTATCCTTATCAAACTCAATGTTAGCAATATAGTAAGCAGCTCCATGGGATGTGACCTTTTGATACTTCGAAGGGTTTGCAATCAGGTCAACTGCCTTAGCAATAATGGCTTCTCTCTGCTTTTTAGAACGTTCTGCATATTTGCGGCTGTAGAAAACAACCTGTGTCTGGTCTATTTGAATTTTCTTCTTTTTATTCTTGCCATTTTTGTATTTACCTACAGTTACATTGATTTCTGTAGGGATTACTCTTGATTTTCTTTTGTAGTCTTTGCCTATCCAGGTGTAACCGTCATCATTAAGGACA
>JAHDKR010000150.1 GCA_018436785.1 Synergistaceae bacterium
ATAATCCCTCCCTTGAAGTAGCTGGCAGGCTGGCTTCCTTTCTGGGAGTAACGATAGAAGAAATCTTCCCATGGTTAAAACATCCTGGGTTTCAAGAAGATCCTGAAGAGTCTTTAGCCAACCCTTACCCGAAGCATACATCGAAGGTAACTGTTTGAACGAAAAGGTCATTGACAACTGAATAACTAACCTTGCCGCAGGTGGGACCATCCGGCCGTAAAGCGGTGAGGGAGAAATAGAAAACGCGAGGGAAGTCAGATAAAGCCAGAGAAGAAACAAATACGGAGGTAGCTGCTGCAATAATCACTTAGTTGCTAGGAGGATTTCTAGGCAGTTCTATAATTCTCGTCTGATCGATTCAACGGACAACTCCCTCGCGAGTAGTTGAGCAATGATACTACAGATCAGCCTTAGAATTGAAACTGAATTATAAGTTTTACTCAGTTTTCATAGGCGTTTGATGAGCTTAAAAAGCGCGCGGGGCTTTATGTGGTAAGGATTATGTTCTACACGGCTGATCGTGGGTGTTAATTAGGGGTACTGCGATAATGCGGTGGAACTTTGGTACCATCTTTCTTTGTATATCCACGCACATAGACCTTCTTCTTACCCTCTTGAGTTTTGGCCATGCTCATCACCTACCTTTCATCCACACCCCGCGCATAGCTTAAGGTAGGTAACACAAGTATGATAGCTCAACGATTTTCAGATTTATGTTAACGACTTTCTCGGTACAAAGAACCTCGTTCTCATATCCAGGCAGACCAGAAACCCCTTTTCAACTCAAAACCTCCTTGGAAAATGACACGATCAGACGGCGAATACTTGCCGGTGGCCTGACTACCCACCGGCCTTTCTGAGTATGCGAACGAGTTACCCAATTCCCCGTAACAAGCACCACCAATAAGGCGTTGCCCCGGTTATTCCCGTACCCGGGGCCTTTTTTTGAAAGGAGGTAGCAAGTGTGAGCATCATCAGGGAGAGGCAAGATCTTATGGACCAAATCAAAGACATCAACCAAATCCTGGAAAACGAAAAGAGCGATGAGAAAAGAAAAAGGTACAGAGAACTGCTCGAAGAAAAAGTTGAAGAGCTGGAAGGCCTTGAGCAAGAGATAGAATCGCTCACCAATTTCAGAGTAGTTAACCTGTAAAAGGAGGTAAAGATGAACGAAGCTAGAGCGCGGAGGCTCGGACGGGCCTTGTATCCAATCGTGAAAGACATGAAAGAGAAAGGGCTCTGGGTTACAACCGCTCAAGAAAAGACGGACAAGGAGAGGAGGGATGCAGGTGCCAAAGAAGTTGTCGGTGCCGCTAAAGTTTCCGATAACTGACCAGGTCAACGAAAACTGGAACTCCCAGGCTACTTCTTACGACGGCATCTTGACCATTGAAGAACTCAACGGACTCAAAGGAGAAGACAGCGAAAATGGGCTGTTTGAGTACATCCGCCACGAAAGAATGAAGGCAAGCAAGCGCGGAGACTACTACATGGCCAGCGTGTTATGCAAGATCCTTGACTGGCAAACTTCCATCGACGAGTACCAGGACCCGAAAATCGACAGACTGCTCAGTAACTTCAGAAGGATCAAGTACGAGAACCGGCAGATGAACGCGATGCTTCTAGCGCTGGATCCCCTGAGATCCGATCGTTACTACAAGAAGATCGACCGGCAGATCCCGCTCGCGATAACTGTCGAGAGAGGCATAAAAGTCTTCAGAAGCGAAGGAGGTTGGGCATATGACGGTGAAAGTGGAAGGAGTACCCGTATTTCACGGAACGCCGGTGAACGCTTTGAGCGTATATGAGGAATACGTCAGGAAAAGGCAGCCTAGAGTCGAGCTCGTGAAAAACGGTCTGGTCATAAGAAAGTCGGGGCGGTAGCAGTGAAGAAAATAATTAGGCAAAAAACAAAAGCCGCCTATAAAAGGCGGCTCCCCATAGGAAGTGAGACTTGCGAAACAAATCGACACTTAATGAATCTTACCACACTCGGCACAAAAAAAGACCGCTTTCGCGGCCGAAACAATTCTTATTCAAACCGAAAAGATTATAACACAAGGAGGTCCTGAGAATGGAAGCCATTCGTCTGGCAAGTACCAAAAGGATCGGTTATGAAGAATGGAAACGCGAAAGGATGAAAGGGATCGGTGGCTCGGACGTAGCCGCCGTCCTCGGAATAAGCAGATGGAAAAGCGCTTTGAGGGTGTATCTCGAGAAGATCGACGAAGCACCGGAGGAAGAAGAAAACGAAGCGATGGAGATCGGCAGAAAGATAGAAGACTTCATCGCCGGACTTTTCAAAGAGAAGACGGGAATGTACGTCCAACGCTGCAACGCTATACTTCAAAATTCCGAATACCCATGGATGATTGCCAACATCGACCGCGAGATCTACGACGAAGCCACCGATTCATGGGGCATCCTGGAGCTTAAAAACGTCTCCGAATACATGAAGAACGACTGGGAAGGAGAAGAGATCCCACCCGAAGCTTACGTCCAGCTCCAGCACTATCTCATTGTCACGGGCAGGACGTGGGGATACATCGCCGGGCTGATCGGCGGGAAGCGGTTCGAGTACAGGAGGTTCGAACTGGACGAAGAGCTCGCGGACGAGATCATTCGACGTGAGGAGAAATTCTGGAAAGAGAACGTGCTCAAGGGGATCCCACCGGCGGTAGACGGTTCAGAAGACTGCTCAACTGTCCTGGAGGTCCTGTTTCCTCAGTCGATGAGAAAGTCGATAGACCTTCCAACCGAGGACGATCTCGTTGTAGAAGAGCTCGAGACTCTCAAGGCTCAGAAGGAAGAGATAGATAAGGAGATCACTCTTCGCGAGAACCGTCTCAAAGAAAGCCTTGGCGACTCTGAGGCCGGCTTCACGGGGAGATACTGGGTATTCTGGAAGAGCTACTTCTCCAAGAGATTTGCGCAGTCGAAGTTCAAAGAGGAAAGACCGAAGGACTATGAAAACTATCTGGAAGAGACACATTCCAGAAGGTTTAGGTTCAAGAGAGCATCGTGAAGGAGGTTTGCCAATGCCGAAAGCAAGTGAAATCACTTCTATGGTCAAGAAGGAAGAGGAAAGAAGGAACCACAAGCCCGATCCACTAGCGGGCATAGTCAAGAATCTTACTTCGATCAAAGGCGAGATAGCCAACGCCCTTCCGGACGTGGGAATAACTCCCGACAGGATGATAAGGATAGTGGTCACTCTTCTGAGGCAGAACAAGAGTCTCGCCGAGGCAGCGATGCAAAACCCGGCCTCGCTTCTCGGAGCGGTCATGATGGCGGCCCAAGTCGGCCTCGATCCCACGAACGGCCTCAACCAGTGCGCCCTGGTTCCAAGGAAGGGGAAAGTGTGCTTCGACATCATGTACGAGGGGTTCGTAGAACTAGGATACAGATCAGACAGGATGGAGTCCATAGTAGCGCGCACGGTATATGAGAAAGACACCTTCAGTTTGAAGTACGGACTCAACGAAGAGCTTGTCCACATACCATACTTAGACGGAGATCCCGGCGAGTCGAAGGGCTACTATATGGTCGGCAAACTCAAAGGTGGCGGAAACATCGTCGTTTACATGACCAAGGATCAGGTCCGGAAGATAAGAGACCGCTATTCGGTGGCTTACAACGCTGGTCTCAAAGGAAGCAGACAGGACAGTCCGTGGTTCACCAACGAGGATCGGATGGGAGAAAAGACGGTCGTTAAAGCCGGGTTCAGGTGGATCCCCAAGTCTCCTATCATTCGGACGGCCCTTGCCCTGGACGAGACAGCCAGGGAATGGAAAGGCGGCAACGAGCGCGAAGAACCGGACATGTCGCTGGTCGAAGCCGAAAACATCTGGGACGTCGAAGAAGCTACCGAGAACATGGAAGGCAGAGAAATCATAGAAGTAAAGACAGAAGAAAAACCGGCAGGTTCTCTTACAGGACTGAAGTGATACAGGACATCCGCTCCCGAGAAATCGGGGGCGGATTTTAGCAAATGGTGGTGAATTAGGATGATGATAGGCACTGTATTCAACCAATATTCGAGATACCGTCTGGATCACGAACTGGCCCATTCGGAGGAAATATTGTTCATCGCACTTCTTGCTCAGATCAACTGGGCAAGAAACGAAGACAATAATCTTCTGAATTCCAACGTCGCGATCGGGAATCCGAAACTGGTAGTGCTAACCCATATGTCGACAAAGCAGATCCACCGTGCGAGAAACTCCCTCATGCAGAGAGGGCTGATAGAATTCAAAAATGGTTCCGGAAAAAAGAATTACGCAATTTACTCTCTGGGCGCTTATTTTAGAAACCTTGACATTAACCTTGGTCCTGATGACAAAGTTAGTGACAAACTTAATGACAAACTAAATGTCCAACTAAATGTCCAAGTTAATGACAAGGGTAGTAAGATCTTAGATCCTAGAGATCTAGATAATAATATATATATACCCGCGCCCACGATTGAAAAAGTGATACTCTTCTGGAATCAATTTCAAATCTCAAGAATTCCCGACAACAAAGAAAAGACAAATGCCGCAATTCTAAAGGCTCTACTCGACCATGGAGAAGAAGCTGTTCTTCAGGCTATCAAAAACTACGCCGAAATCGTGAACGGGAGCGAGTACATACTCAAGACTCGCTGGCAGTTGTCAACTTTCCTGGACCTGCATGTCGAGAAATTCCTGGATGAAGAGAGCGCGAAGGCCATGTACAGAGCGAAAGGAGGGCCGAATGGAAGAGGTGAACAGAGAGACTCGAGAGACGATTGGAAGGAACGATTCAAGAACCCGGCAGGAACTCATTCCGATGAGCGAGACCTTGAAGAACTCCTTGTCAGATCAGAAACTGGCGGTGGATAAGTGCCGCGAAAGTTGCGGAGGTCCTCAGAAGTGCAGGACGGGCGGACTCGTCGAATACATGGAGAACGGGATTACCAGCAGAGTCTTTTGCCCCGTCATGGAGAAGTACCTCCGCCAGATCAAGATCCAGCAGAAGATCATGAACGCTCTTCCCAAAAATTTCTGGGACAGGTCTTTCGAGAACTTCATCTCCAGGACTCCGGACTTGAAAGCGGCAATAACCACCGCCAGAAAGTTCTCAGAGAAAAAGGCCTGGAAGATCGGAGCGAACCTGGTCTTTCTCGGAGGGTACGGCACCGGGAAGACGCATCTCGCGGCCGCGATAGTGAGCGACGCGATATCCAGAGGGAGCACGGCCGCCTTTGTGACCTCGACGAGCCTCACCGGGAGCATCCAGGAGATCTCTGCAAGGTTCGAGGACCTGAAGACGATCGAGCTGGTGGCGATAGACGATGTCGCTGTGGAACAGGAGAACAAGATCGTCATGCAGAAGATGTTCGAGCTTATAAACTATCGCTACGAAGCCGAGCTGGGAACGGTCATGACCTCGAACCTGAACCCGAAAGAATTCAAAGACCTGATGGGCGAGAGGATCTGGGACCGTCTGGCCGAGAGAGTCTTCATAGTTTACATACAGGACGCCGAGAGCTTCAGGAAGCAGAAAAGAGACGAATACGTCGATTGGCTGCGAGAGGAGTGATCACGTGGTTATAGTATGGATCTACGTCACTGGAGTTGTCATGACGGGCCTGCTGATAATGATCGTCGAGGAGCAAGAGAAGATCTACATACCTCCGAAAGAGAAGATCCTGACATATGTTCTCGGTTCGCTCCTTTGGCCGTATGTGATTGTCCGGTGCCTGATCATGTTGATTAGAGGAAGGAGGCTCAAATAGATGAAGAGAATCGACAAATTCCTTGAAAGACAGCGAGAGAAGATCCAATCGTCGGAACGGTTGGAGAAGAAAATCCAGAAAGAACTGGAAACGAAAGCCCGGAAAGCGGACGAACTTTTCGGACCTGAAGAGGAGCGTGAAGGAAATGCCGTTGACCGACGTGGAACTAGATGATATCGAATGCAGGGCAAGGATACAGAAAAAGAACTTGAACGGGATCGTGGAGACTTATTTTGGAGAGTGGATCCCGGAGCTGGTTGCCGAAGTAAAGAGGCTTAAGAAAGAAAACCATGAACTCCGCCAGACACTGGAAGGCAACGGAATGATGATACTCAAGGAGGCATCTTATGGGCAAGGCCGACAATAAAAAGCTCAAGAAAGAAGAAGGCTCTTTCAAACACGAAAAACGAAGGAAGTATGTCCCGGCTATCGTGCTTGATTCCGAAGAAAACAAGAGGAGGTTCTCCAAGAAGCTTCTGAAGACCGTGGAGGTGGATTACTAGTGCCGGCATTCCGCTTTGAACTCGAGAGGATCGACAGGCCAGGAAAATACTTCTCTATCGTTATCGAAGGCGAAAAGATCTGGAAAGCCGCTGAAGAGGCGAGAAAACAAGCTAGAAAGACGGCACGCGGAAGCAAATGGAGAATCAAGGGCTGGAAGAGGGAGGTCCCGGATGGTCAGAAGGCGATGCCCTGAATGCGGCCGCATTTACTACAGTTCGGCTTCACACACGGAATGGACATGCGAATGCGGAAACATACTGACAAAGCAACTGAACGAGGAGGCATTTCAAAATGATTTACATAGTGACGGTGGGAAAGACAGCTTACAGCAAGACGGAGAGAAAGGATGTCGAGGTTGATGCCCTCAATGTCACCGACGCGATGCTTATCGCGAGAAAACAGAACCCGGGTCTATACGTGTTCGAAATCAAGAAGAAGGAGAATGAGACATGATCTTCCTGGGCGCGCTAGCCTTCGGGGTCCTTGTCCTGGTCGTTTACTCTGTGTTGGTGATATCCGGGAGGTTGAGCGATGAAGAAGAACGTCGCAACGGAAAGGGCTAAAGCTCTTTCGATAGCCTTTCCCACATATTCGGTCCTATTGCGGCACAAGAAAAGACTCGAATCCGAACTCGGGAAACTCGGAAAGATGAGATCGTCTGAACCGGTCTCGCAGATCTGGACACATCTGAACGAGATGAAGGAGTTTCTTGAGTTGTATGAGAAGCTGGATGAATTGAACAAAGCCACCATTCTTGGAAATAAATGAGGGCCTCCGCCAAGGCCCTCGTTCCATTCGGAGGGAAAGGATGCTTCAGGAGAGATGTGAAAGGCTTGTAGCTGGTGATCATTCAGAAGAGGATCTTGTCATCGTCCTGCGTTCTCTACAGTCCATGTGGGCCAGGGTCCTGGAAAGGCCTGTCATTCTTGGGCTGATAGACGGACAGATTATGGTCGAAACTCCATGCATGGCTCCATCCTTCCAGTCAAAGATTAGCATGAGCGCTGCCCTTAGAACCAAAAGATTGATCGGAGTCCAGGAGAAGGAAATATACTACCGGGCGATCGGGATCCTGGACGGCATGTTAAGAAGACTTACCAAACGACAGATGGAGGCTATCTTCTGGAGACTTATAGATCACAGTAGGAAAGACGGGAAACCTCCGAGCAATAGAGAGATCGCTTCTTTCCTGAACATTGACGAATCGGCGCTTCGAAGACATCTGAGGAGAGCGTGGGAGAGATTGGGAGGAGATCCCGTGTATTTGTCGAATTACGTCGCATTCAGCCTGGATTCGGACTAAGTAGTCCTGATGAAAAGTGCTATACTGATGGTAAGCTAATCGAATCATAATGTGCGCTTGAAACGTCACCCTACCTTTCGTATGAGGCTCTGGGCCGGAAAACGGCCCTTTTTTATTGACTAGATCTGATGGTATTCATAGCCGGGCGATTTGGATACGTCCGCAAAAAATGATATAATTTACTATAGTCACAGAAATTATCTAATCAAGGCTTCCAGACGGGAGCCCTTTTTTATACACAGAGGTCCTTCGGGACCTCTTTTCTTATGCTGTTGCTTTACAGACCTTTACATGCCCTTACAGATAGGAGGTGATGTCATGCCTAAGCCAAGCAAGATCGAACAACATGGCCTCGAGAAGGACGTGCTCGACTGGACCAGCCAGGGTATGTCATCCAGGGATATCTCGGCAAAGATAATGGAGGAAAAGAAAATCTACATATCACACGCCTCTATTGTATCTTTCATCAAGTCTGTAAGGGAAGAGAGGGCCGAAACATCGAGGGCGATTGTCCAGGAGCACATGCAGAAGACTCTTCCGGACGACCTCGAACTTCTGGATGAAATGAACCAGGAATTGTCCGAGTGGTTCAAGGATGCATCGCTCTCGAAAAGGGAGAGACTGAGGATATACGACAGTCTTCTCAGGGGAATAGATATGAAGCTCAAGAACTCCGGCGCCGGCGAGAACAGCACTGAAGACTTTCTGAAGGCTCTGAAAGAACGCTGGGGGATATGAACAAAGAGTTGTTCTTGAAAGACATAGGCTTCGTGCCTCATACAGGGGGCCAGAAAGAGGCCTTTATGTCGGACGCCAGGTTCAAGATCCTTTGCAACGGGAGGCGCTGGGGAAAGTCTTTGTACGCGGCTGTAGAGGCGATCAACTACCTGTTCAGGGAGAACAAGAGAATTTGGGTAGTGGGTCCGACTTACGACCTCTCGAGGAAGGTCTTCAGAGAGATCTATCGTTATGTCAGACCGAGAAGAAAGATCTGGCACCCGGACGGACACTGCAGCGATTCAAAATCGGAGATGCGGATTCTCACGAACTGGGGGACGGAGATACTCGGGAAATCCGCGGACAATCCAGATTCTCTAATCGGTGAAGGATTGGATCTGCTCATAATCGACGAGGCGGCCAGGATAAAGGAAGTCATCTGGGACGAAAACCTGAGGCCCACGCTTACAGACAGACAGGGCAAGGCGATAATCATCTCGACTCCCAAAGGGCGTAACTGGTTTTACCATCTCTGGACCAGGGGAAAGGACCCGCAATTTCCTCTATACCGGTCATGGCGGCACCCTACATCCGATAACCCTCATATAGCACCCGAGGAGATCGAAGAAGCTAGAATGACGCTCCCTGACAGGGCATTCAGACAGGAATATCTCGCGGAGTTTCTGGAGGATACTGGTGGCGTCTTCAGGAACGTGAGAAGACTTATTCGTAAAACACTCAGAGAACCTTTGAAGGGCGAAAGTTTCCATGTAGGCGTCGACCTCGCCAAGTACATGGACTTCACTGTGATTACCGTATTGGACAGAAAAGGAGATCTCGTTTACTTCGACAGATTCAACAAGATCGACTGGAATCTCCAGAAGGAAAGGATAAGGTTTATCAGCAAGAAGTACCCCGGAAAGATTGTGCTTGACAGCACGGGTGTCGGCGATCCGATATACGATGAGTTGCGGAAAGACGGACTGAATGTCGAGGGCTATAGGTTCACTTCCCCTTCGAAGGAGCAGTTGATCAACAATCTATCCATGGTGATAGAACAAGAGCTTGTGCATCTGGACGACATACCCGAACTAATAAATGAACTCGAGATCTTCGAGTACCAGATAACGCCTTCGAGAAACCTCAAGATGAGCGCTCCCGAAGGATACCACGACGACTGCGTGATCTCCCTGGCTTTGGCTGCCTGGAGCTATCATGCCGGCAACAGTCTGCCGGCTTTCTACTCGCGTTCAGACAAGTATTGAGGTGATTTCCATGGGAATACTGGATATATTCGCCAGAAAACCGGCGAAACGCCCTTCTGCCGGCCAGATGGGTGTAAGCGAAGAATCGAGTTCTTCGGAGACGGTTCTGGACAGCTCGGTGATAAAAGAGATGAAGAAAGACGAAACGGTGGCGGCCGGGCTCAGATTCATCTCCTCTTCAGTGGCTTCTAAGATCGGGGAGTATTCGAATCCGGACCAGGACGTCTTCGAGTTCGTAACGGCGGTTCTGGATAACCTCGAGAACTCGATCTTCACCGTGCTAAAGAAGATGTTCGCGGACAGCCTGGCCTACGGTTGGTCCGCCTCGGAAATCGTCTGGCAGAGTACCAACGGAAAGCTCTGGATAGAGAAAATAGCCCCTTACGAGCCCTCGGCTATGAAATTCGATCCGGAAGAAGAACCGCAGTTCATAAAGCTGACGACTTCAAAGGGTGAGTTCAAGATCCCCCTCTCCAAGATGTTTGTCATAAAAAACGGGGAGGGGCTATATGGAGAGTCCATACTGAAAAGCTGCTATCGCGCCTGGGACTTTAAGAGGAAGCTCTTCAAGATCTGGGCTATCGGACTGGACAAGTACGCTCTTCCCA
>JAHDKR010000032.1 GCA_018436785.1 Synergistaceae bacterium
GAGATCTTATCGGTTACCAGTACTTTCATTGTGTGCACGCCCCGTTCTTCCAGCAGTTCCACGCGGGCTCCAAAAAGTCCGGCGAAAGTTCCAGTCCGCACGCGCGCCCCGCGCCGTAGAGGCTTCCCGCGACGAGGCACAGCTCCGGCCAGCCGCCGGGGGAGTAGTGCGCCACGCGGAGCATCGGCTCCTTCCCCTGCCCCTCGGCGACCTCGACGCCGAGTTCGGCGAGCGCGCGCTTCATCTCCTCCGCTCGCCCCTCCGGCACGGTCACGGCGGTGACGGCGGGAGAGCGTAGCTCCTGCTCCTTGACGAAGAGGGAGAGCCCCATCGACTCGCACGCGGTCTCGAAGGTCCGCGCCGTTCGTTCGACGTCGGTGAACCGTCGTTCGAAGCCGATCCCGTCGAGGAAGCGCAGCGCCTCCGCGAGGCTGTAGAGCAACGTGACGGGCGGCGTATAGGGGTTCTGCGGGCGCGATTTCTCCAGAAAACGGCGGTGCAGCGGGAGGTCAAAGTAGTAGGAGGGGGACGGACGGGACGCCGCGCGCTTCCATCCGCGCTCGGAGAGGGCGACGATTCCGATTCCCGGAGGGGTCAGCAACCCCTTCTGCGAGCAGGAGGCGAGGCCGTCGATGCGCTGCTCCTCCGGGAAGCAGGGGACGGCCCCGAGCGAGCTGACCGCGTCGACGAGGACGAGCGGCCCGTCCTCCGGCAGGGCCGAGGTGCAGGCGCGAAGATCGGTGAGCGCACCCGTCGAGGTCTCGTTATGTGTGAAGAGCATCGCCGCCGCGCCGGGGTGCTGTTCGAGGGCCAGCCGCACGTCCGAAGGCGTCGCCGTCCGTCCGCGGGGGATGTCGACGGGGAGAATAGTCGCGCCCCTCCGCGACGCGATCTCGCGGAAGCGGTCGCCGAACGCGCCGCACGAGAAGGAGATGACGGCGTCGCCGGGGTCGAGCAGGTTGGCGGCAAGGGCCTCCAGCGCGCCGGTGCCCGACGACGGCAGCGTAATCACGGGCTGCGAGGCGCGCAGCAGCTTCTTCAAGAGCGCGGCGATCTCCTCCAGCAACGCGAAGTACGCTTCGCTTCTGTGCCCGACGAGAGGCGCGGCGCCCGCAGCGCGAACGGAATGCGGAACCTCGACCGGTCCCGGCGTGAAAAGATGGGGGTGCATGGACGATCCCTCCTTTAAATATGCGAAAAGGCCGGAAGGGCGTGTCCCCTCCGGCCTCTATTCCCTGCGAAATTCCGATGATTCAATTCCAAGGGTGCGAAACTGCTACGGCTGCGGCGTCTCCCCTGCCGGCACAGGAAGACCAGCCCTTCCGGACCAACCGGAAGAGGAGGAGGAACTACTACCCATGCCGTTGAAAAGGACTGTACGCGCCATGAAAATCCGCTCCCTGAAAAAAGATGTTCACGTTATATCAGTCAAAGCTATCAATGTCAATAGGTTTTTGCGATAATACGTACCGGTGGCGCCAGCCCGAAAAAAAGACTATACCTTACTACTGCGCTGTAGTATTATAGCAATCGCAGAAAATCTTCCGGATACGGAAGGCCGGAGTATGAGCCGGTATATCAAAAGGAGGGGTTGTAATGAAGCGTATGTGCGGAGTAGCGGCATTGGCGGTACTGCTGGCGGTCGTGCTGACGGGCGCGGCGTTCGCGGCGCCCGAGTATGTGATCAAGGTCGGGTATATTCTTCCGGAGAACCAGTCGGACCACATCATCATGCGGGATGTGTTCAAGAAGGATATCGAGGAGAAGAGCGGCGGCAGGATCTCCGTCGAACTCTACCCCAACGCGCAGCTCGGCGGCGACAGAGAGCTCATCGAATCCGTCCAGCTGGGGACGGTGCAGGTGGCCATCCCGGCGACGTCGGCGCTCGCCGGTTTCGACAAGCGCTTCCAGGTGTTCGACCTCCCCTTCCTCTTCAAGTCGAAGGAAACGGCGTTCAAGGCGCTCGACGGCGAACTCGGCCATAAGGTCGACGAGCTGCTGAAGCCCCTTGGAATGCGCAACCTCGGGTACGGCGAGAACGGCTACAGGCACATCACCAACAGCCGCGGCCCCGTCCACAAGCCGGAAGACCTGAAGGGAATCAAGCTGCGCACGATGGAGAACCCGCTCCACCTCGCGTTCTTCAAGATGCTCGGCGCGAACCCCACGCCCATGAGCTTCGGCGAACTCTACACCGCGCTCCAGCAGGGCACGGTGGACGGACAGGAGAACCCCGTCGTTTTGGTGTACACCTCCAAGTTCTACGAGGTGCAGAAGTTCTACTCGCTCACCGGACACGTTTACTCCGCAACGATGCTCGTGGCTAACGACGACTTCTTCGCGTCGATGCCCGAGGATCTCTGGAAGATCGTCGAGGACGCGGGCAAGCGCTACGTCGTCGAGCAGCGGGCGCTCGCGGAGGTGCAGGAGCAGGAGTTCCTCGAAGAGCTCAAAAAGACGGGACTCCAGATCAACGAGCTGACGCCCGAAGAGAAACAGCTCTTCATCGACGCCACGCTTCCCGCCTACGACCAGTTCAAGGACGTCATCGGCGCGGAGCTCGTCGAGCTGGCCAAGAAAGCCAACGAAGAGTAGGGGAGCATCCGTTCACAGAACAGGAGAATCGGTGTTTTCGCGCCGCAAGGGAGCAGCAGCCCCTTGCGGTGCGCTGTAAAGAGGAGGGAGAAGAGTGCGAAAAGCCTTCGACAGAGCCGAAGAAGTCTTTCTTGTAGGCAGTCTTGCCTTCAACGTGGTCCTTATCTTTATCCAGGTGGTCATGCGGTATGTGTTCCAGAACTCGCTTTCGTGGAGCGAGGAGCTTGCGCGCTACATCTTTCTCTGGCAGACGTGGGTGGGGGCCAGCTACGCGGTGCGGATGCGGCGTCACTTCCGCGTGGAGATGCTCGTCGACCTCATGAAGGGACGCCTCCGCAAGTGGTACGAGCTCGTCGTGCTGCTGGTGTGGTGCGCGTTCGCGCTCTTCATCGCCTGGCAGGGGAGCGTCCTTACAGCGTTTCTTATCAAGCGCTGGCAGGTGTCGGCGGCCATGCAGATTCCCATCGCGTGGGCCTACGCCTCGGTGCCGGCAGGGTGCGCCATGATGGCGATCCGCCTCGTCATGGAGATGAAGGACCTGCTCCGCGACCTGCGAAAGGGGGCGGCCTGCTGATGGAGACGCTGCTGCTCTTCGCGCTTCTGATCGTCCTCATCGCCACCAGCATCCCCATCGGCATCGCGCTGGGCCTGGCCACGGCGATCATGCTCCACTTCACCACCAACGTCTCGCTGATCATGATCGCCCAGAAGTCGTTCTCGTCGCTCGACTCCTTCCCGCTGCTCGCCATTCCGTTCTTCATCCTCGCCGGGGCGCTGATGAGCTACGGCGGCATCTCGCGGAGGCTCGTGGCGCTCGCCGAAAGCCTTGTCGGCTTCATCATCGGGGGGCTCGCCATGGTCACGGTGCTCGCCTGCATGTTCTTCGCCGCCATCTCCGGCTCGGGACCGGCGACGGTGTCGGCCATCGGCTCCTTCATGATCCCCGCGATGAAAGAGCGCAACTACGACGCGGGGTTCGCCTCGGCGCTCACCGCCGCGGCCGGGACCATCGGCGTCATCATTCCGCCGAGCATTCCGTTCGTCCTCTACAGCATCGTCTCGGGGACCTCGGTGGGCGATCTCTTCCTCGCGGGCGTCGTTCCGGGGGTGATCATCGGCGTGCTGCTCATGCTCAACTGCTACGTCATCGCGCGGAAGAAGGGGTACCTGGGCGACGGAAAGGTCCACACGCTCGCCGACGCGGGCAAGGCCTTCCGCGAGGCCTTCTGGGCGCTGCTCGTGCCGGTCATCATCCTCGGCGGCATCTACGGCGGCGTGTTCACCCCGACCGAGGCCGCCGTCGTCGCCGTGGTCTACTCGGTCTTCATCGGCATCTTCGTCTACAAGGAGCTCACCTTCGCGTCGCTCTACGAGGCGCTGAAGGACGCGGTGCTCGTCAACGGGGCAACCTCCTTCATGGTGGGGTTCTCCATGGCGTTCGCCGCCTACCTCGCCATGGCGCAGATACCGGCGAAGCTGGGAACGTGGCTCGCCGGAGTCTCCACGGACGTCATCGTCATCATGCTGCTGCTGAACTTCATCCTCCTCGTGATCGGCTGTTTCGTGGACAACATCGCCGCCGTCATCATCCTGACGCCCATCCTCCTGCCGGTGGTCTCGCGCCTCGGCATCGACCCCGTCCAGTTCGGCGTCATCATCACCGTGAACCTCGCGATCGGCTTCGTCACGCCACCCTACGGAATCAACCTCTTCGTGGCCTCGGCCGTCTCGGGAGAGAGCATAGAAAAGATCTCCAAAAACATCATGCCGTTCGTCCTCTCGATGGGATTCGCCCTGCTGCTGATCACGTTCATACCGTCGCTGAGCCTCGGACTGGTGCATCTGCTGCGGTAGAGAGGAGAGAATATCATGTGGCCTGAAAAAATTCCCTACGTGCTCGAAACGGGAGCGGGGCCGGAATTTCCCCGCATGTTCCGCGTGGAACAGCTCTTTCCCCGAAAACGCCTCGACGACGTCCCCGCCGCCGCGACCGCCTCGATGGAGGCGCTGGCGCTTCCGGACCTCTCCGGAAAGCGGATCGCCGTTGCGGCGGGCAGCCGGGGGATAGCGGACATCGTCCCCGCGCTGCGTTCCGTCGTCGCCTTCTTGAAGAAGCGAGGCGCCGAACCGTTCATCGTCCCGGCGATGGGGAGCCACGGCGGCGCGACCGCCGAGGGGCAGCTTCATATTCTGGAGGGGCTGGGCGTCACGGAGTCGTCCGTCGGCGCGCCCGTTCGCTCGTCCATGGAGGCGGCGCTCCTCGGAAGGACGGAGGACGGAATCGACGTCTGGTGCGACAAAAACGCCTTCGAATCGGACGGCATCGTCGTCTGCAACCGCGTGAAGGCGCACACCGACTTCAAGATGCATGTAGAAAGCGGCCTGTGCAAGATGATGGCGATCGGCCTGGGCAAGCACAAGGGGGCGACCGCCATCCACGGGCGGGGAGTCGCCAGGCTGGGGCCGAGCGTCCTTTCCGCGGCGACGCTCTTTCTGGAGCGCGCCCCCGTCCTCTTCGGCCTCGCCATCGTGGAGAACGCCTACGAGGAGACGATGATCGCCGAGGCGATCCCGCCCGAACGCTGCATCCGGCGGGAGGAGGAGCTGCTCCGCGAGGCGAAGGCCGCGATGGGACGGCTCATTCCGAAGGATATCGACATCCTGGTGGTGGAGCGGATCGGCAAGGAGATCAGCGGGGCGGGGATGGACCCGAACATCTCAGGGCGTCCGATGAAGGGGGCGCTCGGCTTCGAGGAGATCGCCTCCCCCGAGGTCGTCGTCGTGCTCGGACTGACGGAGCACTCCGCCGGCAACGCCATCGGCATCGGTCTCGCCGACATCACGACGTTGCGCGCCGTCCGGGGGCTGGACTTCGCAAGCACGTACACGAACGGCGTCACCGCCGGAGACATTCGCGGCTGCGCGATTCCGCTACTGGCGAACAACGAGCGCGACGCGATCACGATCGCCATCTCGGGCTGCGCTCCCAAGACCGCGAAAGAGTGCCGGATCGTGCAGATACGAAATACGCTCGAACTTTCCTCCATCGCCGTCTCCGAGGCCTACTTCGACGAGCTGTCGGGAAACGCGAACATACGCGTGCTCTCCTCTCCGGAGCCGATGCGCTTTTCCACTGAGGGCGACCTCGAGCGGGCTGGGGCCTCCTCGTAAAAGGGTGGAGGGGAGACTCCTCTTTCTACCTCCCGCGCAATCTGCCGACGGCGTTGCGGGCGTTTTCGTCCCCCTGCTCGGCCGCCCTCATGTACCAGAGGAGCGCCTGCCGTCTGTCGGCGGATGTGCCGATTCCGTGCTCGAAGGCGTAGGCGAGGGCGCGCTGCGCCGGAGCGTACCCCTGATCCGCAGCGTTGCGATACCATCCGAACGCCCGCTTTCTGTCCAGCGGCACGCCGAAGGCGGTCGCGAACATCTCCCCCAGCGCGAGCTGCGCGGGCGCGTGCCCCAGCTCCGCGGCGGCGGTCATCCAGGAGGCGGACTGCACGGGATCTTTCGGTACGCCGAGGCCGTATCGGTACATGGAGGCAAGCGCGGTCTGGGCGACGACGTCGCCGTGCAGCGCAGCCATGCGCAGCCACCCGGCGGCTTTCGAATAGTCGGGCGGCACGCGCCGCCCCTCGCGGTAGAGCAGGCCGAGTTCGCGCTGCGCGTCCGGATTTCCCCGCATCGCGTTCTCCGTGAGAGATTGAATCTCTCTTCCGATGGCGGCGGCCCGCGTCTCGTCGGTCTTTCGTTTCTCCTCCCGCAGGAGGTCGAGCAGCTTCTTCGTCACGTGGCCGTCGCGGCGGAGCTTTTTCACCCGCTGGAACGCCTTCACGGCGGCGGATGTCCGCGGGCCGTACACGCCGTCCTCAGCTCCCGCGTCGTAGCCGAGCGCGTTCAGAAACTCCTGCGCCTCCTTCACCATCGCCGAGGTATCCGGAGGAAGCTCGCGCGGGGCCGCAGGGAGCGCGGGCGACCGGATGACGGGCGGCGGGGGAGGCAGATCGACGATCAGCTCCTCGACCTTCGGCAGATGCTCGCCGATATACCGTTGTATCGACGGCGCGCTCAACCCCAGGAACATTCCCTGTCCGAGGGTCAGCTCGCTGGTCACGATTCCGGCGACACGCCCCTTTTCGTCGATGATGGGGCTGCCGCTGGAGCCCCCCGCCACGAAAGCGGTGAACTGCACAAGCGTATCCTCGCCGACCTTCCGGATGGAGCTGATATCCCCCTTCGTCACGGTGATGGAGTCTCCCAGCTGGAAGGCGCGCGGGTACCCGAGGACCATGATCGGCTCCCCGAGTTCGACGACGTCCTTCCTCAACGGGAGGCGGCGCACCGGCGACTTGGGATA
>JAHDKR010000106.1 GCA_018436785.1 Synergistaceae bacterium
AGTAAAATGGTTCAACGCGACGAAGGGTTATGGATTCGTAACCTGCGACGATGGCAAGGACGTTTTCGTTCATTATAGCGCTATCCAGGGAGATGGATTCAAGACTCTCGACGAGGGCCAGCGGATTTCCTTCCGTATCACTCAGGGTTCCAAGGGAGATCAGGCTGCCGACGTAGAGAAGATATAACTTCGTTCGACATATCGCCATTTCCAAGGCAGCGGTTTTCCGCTGCCTTTTTCTTTTATTTTTGGCGACTACTTTGCTTTGCCAGAAAGAGAGCCTGCATTTCTTTGCATTCTCTCAGTGTTCCGTGTACAATACCTTCCGCATATTTTCTCTTCCTGTAGGAATGAGATACATTATAGAGAAAAAATTACACCAGTGCGAATCGCACTGAAAGGGGTTGCGATTGTATGAGATCCGAGATTCTTTCCCAGGAGAATAATGTCGTCTCCATCAAACTTGAGTTCGAAGCATCGGAGTTCGCCCAAGGAGTAGAAAAGGCGATAAAAGACCTGTCGACAAAGGTGAACATAGCTGGTTTCCGTAAAGGGCACGTGCCGCGCAAAGTTATGGAGATGCGTTTCGGCAGGCAGGCGATCTATGCCGAGGCGATCGAAGCGATGCTTCCCGATGCAATAGAGCAGATCGTGAAAGATTATGATCTCGATCTCATTGACGAACCTCATGTATCGATTGAAAAGATGGAAGAGGGGAGTCCTGTGGACGTCCGCCTGACCTTCGAAGTTTCTCCGGAGGTAGTTCTCCCGGAGGTTTCGGCTGTCACCGTACATCGTCCCGTCGCTTCTGTTGCCGACGAAATCGTCTCCGGCACAATAGAGGACATACGAGCGCAGAACGCGGAGCACTCTCCTGTGGAGAACGTTCCGGTTGCGGAAAATCACGTTGTGGATATCGAGTATCATACCGTTGTGCTGCTTGATGAAGGGAAACAGGAGCGCCACGGGCCGGATTCAACAACGCTCGATCTGGGGCAGCCCTCTGTACGCACCGAGATCCGAGATGCGCTGCTCGGCGCGAAGAAAGGCGAGTCCAGAACTGCGGATGTCCAGGTGGAGGAGAATTATCAGGATCCCAAAGTCGCAGGACGTACCGTACGGTATGAACTGACCGTCAATGAGATTAAGGAGAAAGTCCTTCCCGAGATGACGCCTGACTTCTTCAAGAAGATACTCAGGAGCGACTGCGAGACAGAAGAACTTTTCCGCGAGGAGATAAAGAAGCGCATCCTGGAGAAAATAGCCTCGGAGATTCAGGGGAAAGCCGAGTTTGATGCGTTGCAGGGCATCTCCGATCTTTCTCAGCTTACGGTTCCGGAGACTCTGATTTCCCGCCAGATGACGGCGATGAAGAAAGAGGACGAAGAGAACATTAAAAAGAGCCGGAATATGTCGCTTGAAGAGATGCTCTCCGAGGCTTCCACGACGATGGAAGAGTACGAGAAAAATATCCGCGAACAGGCTGAGACCATCGTCCGCAGATCGCTGGTGCTCGACAAGGTCGCCGATGAAATGGGAATCACCGTGGAAAAAGAAGACTTTGAAGCGGAGATGCAGACGCTCGCCTCATCGTACAAAATCGATGCGCAACGCCTTGTTGAAGGGCTCTTCAAAGATGAAAAAAGGCTGATGGAGATAGCGAACAGGATAAAATACAAAAAGACGATGAAGGCTATCATGAATACTGTACAGATCGACGAAACGGAGCCTGCGGCGGAAGAGAAGCCCGCTGAATAGGAACAACGCTACGATCACAGGAGGTGTTCCCTTTGTTGGTTCCATATGTTGTAGAACAGACCGGGCGAGGCGAACGGACATATGATATATACAGCCGTCTTCTCAAGGACAGAATTATCTTCCTTGGGGATTCGGTCGATGAACATACAGGCAATATCGTTGTTGCACAGCTGCTTTTTCTTGAGAGTGAAGATCCCGAGAAGGACATTCATCTCTACATCAACAGCCCGGGAGGGTATGTCTCCTCGGGACTCGCTATTTACGATACGATGCAGTATATTAAATGCCCTGTTTCCACGATCTGCCTTGGACATGCCGCGAGTATGGCCGCGGTTCTTCTTGCAGGTGGAGCGACGGGAAAACGCTTTGTTTTGCCGAACGCACGCATCATGATCCACCAGCCTCTCGGAGGCGTGCAGGGGCAGGCGACGGAAGTGGAAATTCATGCACGAGAAATACTGAAGCTGCGTGAAAGGCTCAATGATATACTTGTGAAGCACACGGGACAGTCGAAGAAGAAAGTACGGGCCGATACGGAAAGAGATTTCTACATGTCTCCGGAAGAAGCTGTTGAGTACGGGATCGTCGATAAAGTCATCCATTCGAGATAGAGCGCGCTTCAGTTCCGGAAACAACTGTTTTGATTCGACTTCAAGGGAGCCCGAGACAAGCAGGCAACGCTCCGGCGCGTTTATGGAAACGCACCGTCGGCATAGAGGGAAAATACCCTTCTTGCCCGGGAGTTTGTCGGCTTGCATTCCTGTACAGGGGATGGGAGTTCAGGCGCTCCCTTGTTGCTGTATCCCGGGTAGAGAGGTTGCAGGGAGGTTTATGAATGTTCAGGTTCGATGACAGGGGAAGAGGTTCCAAGAGTAACGGCGGCAAAAATCTCCATAACGGACGCTGTTCGTTCTGCGGAAAAGGGCAGGACGAGGTGCAGAAGCTCATAGCAGGCCCCGGCGTGTATATTTGCGACGAGTGTATCCATCTGTGCAATATGATCCTGGTCGAGGAGGCCGGGGAGACTGCTGCGAAAGCGAAAACCGCAGAGCCCGTCTTTCCGCTTTCGGAGGTTCCAAAACCACGAGAGATAAAAGAGTATCTGGATCAGTACGTCATAGGTCAAGATCTGGCCAAGAAAGCCGTTTCGGTCGCAGTATACAACCATTTCAAACGGATCAGCAACAACATGGCGGAAGAGAGCGATGTCGAGCTGCAAAAGAGCAACGTCCTGCTGATGGGGCCTACCGGGTGCGGCAAGACGCTGATTGCGCAGTCCTTGGCGAAGAAGCTCAACGTTCCCTTCGCTATGGCCGATGCGACGACGCTCACAGAGGCCGGTTATGTCGGCGAGGATGTCGAGAATATCCTCGTAAAACTGCTTCAGGCCGCGGACTACGATGTAAAGGCCGCGCAGAGAGGCATCATCTACATTGACGAGATGGACAAAATCACCAGAAAGTCGGAGTCAGCCTCAATAACAAGAGACGTCTCCGGCGAAGGTGTGCAGCAAGCGCTCTTGAAGATACTCGAAGGCACGCTTTCAAATGTTCCCCCAAAGGGCGGAAGAAAACACCCGTACCAGGATTTTATCCAGATTGACACGTCGAATATTCTCTTTATTTGCGGCGGGGCATTCGAAGGTATCGAGGAAATCATTGGGCGCAGAGTGAACAAGAAGATCATCGGTTTTGGCGGCGACATCATGGGGAAGCACGATGCCCGACGTTTTAATTTGATGAAGCAGATTCAGCCCGAGGACCTTATGGCGTTCGGCTTCATACCGGAGATCGCGGGGCGGCTTCCGCTGCTCGTTCCCCTTGAAGAACTGAATACGGATGCGCTGGTCCGTATTCTTGTTGAGCCGAAGAACTCTATTGTTCGTCAGTATCAGAAGACCTTCTCCATGGAAGGGGTGTCCTTGGAGTTCACCGAGGATGCTCTTAGAAGCATCGCCTTAAAAGCCGGGGAGAAAAACACAGGCGCCAGAGGGCTTCGCGCAATCCTCGAGAACCTGATGATGGACCTGATGTACGATATCCCCTCCAGGGGAAAGGACGTCGGCAAGGTGATCATAACCAAAGAGGCCGTCGAAGGATCGCAGCCCCCTCTGGAAGAAGCGAGAAGCTCGGAGGAGGTTGCCTGATATCATGAAGAAAGAAGAAGAAGCGCAGGCGCAGGATATACAGGATATAACGGAGGTTTCCGCTTCCGGTCCGCGCAGCTGTTTTGTCCTTCCGGTACGGGATATCGTTATCTTCCCCGGTATCATCGCGCCGCTTTTCGTGGGGCGTCCCCGTTCCTTGAAGGCAATCGAGATGGCCATGCTCCAGGACAGGAATGTCCTGGTAGTCGCTCAAAAAGAGATGCAGGTTGACGACCCCAGAGTAGAGGATCTCTATTCAGTGGGCACTGTATGCAGCATTCTCCAGATGGTCAGGATTCCTGACGGAACGACGAAAGTGCTCATCGAGGGCGTGGAGCGCGTTCAGGTTGTTTCGTACGGTAAGGGAAAAGAGACTCTGGAGGCTGATGTTGTATCCCTGCCGTGGGAAGAGCACCACTCCCCGAACCTGGAAGCCCTGAAGAGGAGCGTTCTGGAACAGTTTGAGAAATACGTGACGCTCCACCCGCGGATTCCGGGCGAAGTGCTCATTTCGGTAATGAACGTAGAGGATCCCCGGCAGATTTCCGATTTGGTCGGCTCGCACCTCTCGCTGAAGGTGGAAAAGAAACAGAAACTGCTCGAGATGGTCAATCTTGAAAAGAGTCTGAAGTTTCTCCTGAAGGTCCTCCTGGAAGAGATCGATATCCTACAACTGGAGCACGCTATCCAGGACAAGGTGCGCCAGGAAGTTGAGCGGGGGCATAAGGAGTACTACCTCAGGGAGCAGCTGAAAGTAATCCAGGACGAACTCGGACAGGGTGAAAAACCTTCCGAGATCGATGAGTTGCGGACGCGCATAGAGGAAGCGGAGATGCCGGAAGCCTCTTTGAGCAAAGCGCTTCACGAGTTGGACCGGCTTTCAAAGATGCCGCTCATGTCCGCAGAGGCAACCGTTGTACGGACGTACATCGACTGGCTTGTGACCCTCCCGTGGAATACGATGACGCCGGACAACCTGGAGATAAAAAGAGCGCAGAAAGTTCTTGACGAAGACCACTACGGCCTGGAGAAAGTGAAGGAGCGTATCCTGGAATTCCTGGCTGTCCGCAAGCTCGCGCTGGACAAGATGAAGGGGCAGGTACTCTGCTTTGTCGGCCCTCCGGGAGTGGGAAAGACCTCGCTCGGAAAATCGATCGCAAAGGCGCTCGAACGCAAATTTGTCAATATGTCGCTTGGCGGTATGCGGGACGAAGCCGAGATTCGCGGCCACAGAAGAACCTATGTCGGCGCAATGCCGGGCCGAATTTTACAGAAGATACGACAGGCAGGCGCACGGAACCCGGTGCTTTTGATGGACGAGATCGACAAGCTCGGACTTGACTTCAGGGGAGATCCAGCAGCGGCGCTTCTGGAAGTACTCGATCCGGAACAGAACAGCTCCTTTACCGACCACTTCATGGAGGTGCCGTTCGATCTGAGCGACGTCATCTTCATCACGACAGCCAATGTTACCCACTCTATCCCTAGACCTCTGCTCGACAGAATGGAGGTCATCAAAATTCCGGGGTACGTATGGCAGGAGAAGATAAAGATAGCGAAAAACCATATCTTCCCGAGAATTCTTGAAGAGCACGGGCTTACTCCGAAGCAGTTGAAGATAACCCCCAGCGGGCTGGAACATGTCATCAGCGAGTACACCCGGGAAGCGGGAGTCCGCGGCCTGGAACGAGAGCTCTCCACCATCTGCCGAAAGGTGGCCAGGAGGATCGTCGAGGACGAGAAGAATGCCGAAGAGCCGGTTTCAATAGGCCCCAAACACCTGAAGGAGTACCTCGGCCCACCGAGACTGTACGATCCCCGTCTTCCGAAGACGAAGGAGATCGGCACCGTCGTGGGGTTGGCATGGACGGAAACCGGCGGCGATGTGCTCGTCATTGAGGCCGTCACGATGAAGGGAAAAGGAGAAGTCACCCTTACAGGGAATCTTGGCTCCATCATGCAGGAATCCGCGCAGACCGCGATAGGTTTTCTCCGTTCGAACGCGGATGGTTTTGGCATCGGAAATATCGACTGGAAGGCTATCGACGTCCATCTTCATGTCCCGGAAGGCGCTATTCCCAAAGACGGCCCCTCCGCAGGAATCACCATGGCGGTAGCCATTCTTTCCGCGGTTCGCAAGAGCTCGGTGCTTCCAAATATCGCCATGACAGGCGAGGTATCTCTTCAGGGAAAGGTGCTCCCCGTCGGGGGTATCCGGGACAAGATATTGGCTGCTAAACGACAGGGGATCAAGAACATCATTCTTCCTCTGGCAAACAAGCCTGATGTTGAAGAAATACCTGAGTGGTCGCGGGATGGTCTTTCTTTCCGTTATGTTGACCGGGTGGAGAACGTGTTTGAGTATGCCCTTGAAAGGGCGCCCTCTCCATGAACTCGAAGTGGAAAGTTTCGCTCGAGTGCACCGCGTTTACGGCAGACCAGTTTCCTCCTCCGGAGATTCCGGAGATCGCGGTGGCCGGACGATCGAACGTAGGGAAGTCGACGCTTATCAACAACCTGCTCGGGGCACGGTTGGCCCATGTGGGGGCGACTCCCGGGAAGACCCGGAGCGTCAATTTCTTTCTTGTTGAGCGGGAAGGAGTCCCGTTCAGGCTGGTAGATCTTCCGGGATTTGGATATGCCTCCCGGAGCAAAGCGGAGCGGAACACGTGGTCCCGCCTTATCGAATCGTATGTTGCCAGCCGGAAGAGTCTTTGGCTTGTGCTGCATCTTGTCGATTTCCGGCACGGTCTCCTGGAAAATGATGCATCGCTTCAGGAGTGGCTCGATGGCATAGGCCTTCCCGTGTTCGTTGTCTTTACAAAAGGGGACAAAATAGCGAAAGGAAAGCACCTGAGTACGCGAGACCAGTTCATCCGTAAGGGGATGAAATCGATCGACGTCCCCATCATCACCTCAGGCGATAAGGGGACTGGCATTCAGGAGCTTAGGGTATTTATCGAGTCATTTCTTGACCGTCAGGAGTAACAGATGTTTCCCCCGCAGGGGGATTCTATTGAAATACTGCCGAGGAAGCAAATTTTTAGGCAACGGAGGGGAATTGCAGCATGGCAGACATTATGGAATCTATGGCGAAATCGTACAACCCCGAACCGATCGAAGATAAATGGTATGCGCGCTGGATTGATTCGGATCTTTTCAAGGCGCGTGTCGACAAGAGCAAAGAGGCGTTTTCTATCGTAATCCCTCCGCCGAATGTCACAGGATCGCTTCACATGGGGCATGCCTTCAATCATACGTTCCAGGATATTGTCTGCCGCTTCAAACGTATGCGCGGGTATAGCGTTCTCTGGCTGCCCGGCACCGACCATGCAGGGATTGCCACGCAGAACGTTGTGGAACGCCGTCTGGCGGGTGAAGGGAAGACCCGCCACGATCTCGGCAGGGATGAATTCGTACAGAGGGTCTGGGAGTGGAAGGACGAGTTCGGTAGTCGGATCATCAACCAGATGAAGAAGCTGGGAAACTCCTGCGACTGGGACAGAGAGCGTTTTACGCTCGACGAGGGGCTCTCGAAGGCCGTCCGTTCCGTCTTCGTTCAGCTCTACAAAAAAGGACTCATTTACAAGGGAAAGTACATCATCAACTGGTGCTCACGTTGCCATACGGCGCTCTCCGATATCGAGGTTGAGCACGAAGAGTGTAAAGGGCGCCTTTACTATGTACGCTATCCTTTCGTCGACGGCGAGGGGAGCGTTGTCGTCGCAACGACACGTCCTGAGACGATATGGGGCGACGTGGCGATCGCAGTCCATCCCCGCTCGGAAAAAGGCGCCCTCGTTGGAAGAAAGGTCCTCGTTCCTCTCGGTGGAAGGGAGATCCCGATTATCGAGGATATCATGGTGGACCCGGAGTTCGGCACGGGGTGCGTCAAGATAACTCCTGCGCACGATCCCAACGACTTCCTGGTGGGACAGCGGCATAACCTTGAACAGGTGCAGGTTATCGACGAAAACGGAATCATGAACTCTCTTGCTCCGGGATACGAGGGGCTGAACATTGAAGAGGCGCGGAAAAAAGCAGTCGAAGATCTTCAGGCTTCGGGACACCTTGGTACGATAGAGGAGATCGTGCACTCGGTGGGGCATTGCTATCGGTGCCACACCACGGTCGAGCCCTATCTTTCCGAGCAGTGGTTCGTCAAAGCGAAGCCGCTTGCCGAGGCTGGAGTCAAAGTCGTACAGGACGGAAAGATACGATGGGCGCCGGACCAGTGGGAGAAGGTCTACTACCAGTGGATGGAGAATATTCGGGACTGGTGCATCTCACGCCAGCTCTGGTGGGGACACAGAATCCCGGCGTGGACCTGTGGAGCGTGCGGTCACATCACGGTTTCCGAGTCGGATCCGACGGTGTGCGAGCGCTGCGGAAGCGCCGCTATAGTCCAGGATGAAGATGTGCTCGACACGTGGTTCAGCAGCGCGCTGTGGCCCTTTTCAACGCTCGGATGGCCCGAAAAGACCGAGGAACTTGCGTACTTCTATCCGACCTCTCTTATGGTGACCGGCTTCGATATTATCTTCTTCTGGGTGGCGCGCATGATCATGATGGGGCTGGAGTTCATGGACGAGATACCGTTCCATGACGTCTATATCCACGCGCTTATCCGCGATGAAAAAGGGCAGAAGATGAGCAAGTCGAGCGGGAACGTCATAGATCCGCTGGACATGATTGAAAAATACGGTGCGGATGCTCTCCGGATGACGCTTGCCGCGCTCACCGTTCAGGGAAGGGATATTCTGCTGAGCACCAGCAAGATAGAGACATACAGGCTCTTCATGAATAAAATTTGGAATGCGTCGCGTTTCGCCCTTATGAATCTGGAGGGCCTTCCGCACGAAGCAGTCCTTTCAGATGATTCGGAACTCGCGCTCCACGACAGATGGATTCTTACCCGGACCAGCCAGGTCGCCGGGGAGACGACGCGGCTTATTGAAGCCTTCGGTATCGGCGAGGCGGCAAGGATGCTGTACGACTTCGTCTGGGGAGACCTTTGCGACTGGTATCTGGAGCTTTCAAAACCGGCGCTCAAAGGCGCGGAAGGTCCTGGCCGGAAACTTGCGACGCAGCTTGTCATCGCATCCGTCTTTAAAGATGTACTCCTTCTCATGCACCCCTTCATTCCGTTCGTTACGGAGGAGTTGTGGCAGGTTTTCGGGTTCGGAAAAGACGCCGGCGGAAACTCTCCGTTTATGGAATGTCATCCGTGGCCGACAGGCGACGATGCATTCTCCTTCCCCGAGTCGCTGGAGAAGATGGCGGCGTTCCAGGAAGTCGTCAGGGTGCTCCGCAACCTTCGCGCAGAGGCGAGGGTGACGCCGCAGACCTTTGTGAACCGCGCTGTTCTTCAGTGCGGCGAGGAGAGTTCGCTGTCCCTCATTATCCATGAAACGGCGCCGCTTATGCAGGAGCTGACAAAAATCCGTGAGATATCCCTCCTGCCTCTCTCCGCGGACAAACCGGCAGGAGCGCTCTCTTCCCAGATAACCGGAGGAGAGGTCAATCTTTTTGTAGGGGATATACTTGACATCGCCTCAGAAATAGCCCGTCTTTCAGAAGAGATAGCGTCTGTGTCAAAGAACATGCAGGCTTGCAGCCGAAAGCTCGAGAACGAAGATTTCGTCCGTCGCGCTCCGGCGGATATCGTCGAGAAGGAACGTCTTCGTCTCGAAGAGAACGAAGCTCGGCTTCGTCGTATTCATGAGAATATCGAAAGCCTCAAGCGCTCCTAAAGATGATGAAACGCCCGTTCTCGACCTTTGAGGATTTGGAGGATTTCTTTTCCCGCCTGGCGAGCCCCGGAATACGGCCGGGGCTCGAACGGATTGCCCGTCTGCTTAAGCAGCTGGGCAATCCGGAAAAAAGGTTTTCCGCCATCCATATCGTAGGAACGAACGGCAAAGGATCAACTGCTGCTTTCACAGAGCGCATCCTCCGGGAATCAGGATATACAACGGCTTTGTATACGAGTCCGCATCTTGAGTCTCCGGCGGAACGTCTTCTGTTCAGCGGGGTTCCTCTCTCGCTTGAAGAGTGGTCTGCCTGCGCTTTTGAAGTCGAAGATGCCTTAAATGATGATCCAACGCTCCGCGAAGACCCGCCGACGTTCTTTGAAATCGTAACGGCGACTGCGTTTCTGCTCTGCGAACACAGGGACGTCGACATAGCCGTGGTCGAAGCCGGTCTGGGGGGAAGACTGGATGCGACGAATCTCCTCGGCAATATTTGCCTGACGTTGATCACGTCTATTTCAATGGATCATATGGACTTTCTGGGGGATACTCTCGAAAGTATTGCCGGGGAAAAGTTTGCGGTAATGCGAACGAGAACGCCCGCTGTCTTTTCGGGAACTCCTGCGCAGCTTGTTCCTCTCTTTCGATCGACCGCGAATGAACTTGGCGCGCTCCCGAACACCACTGCCGAACTCTGCTCGTGCGAAGAAATTCGCAATGAAAGTGGAAGATTGTCGTATGTCTACCGTCTGCTTCATCCTGCGTTGCTGTCTTCAATAGGTGGGGAAGCTAAATCCTTCGATCAGAATGCCGTCATCCCGGTTTCAACGTCCTTGCGCGGTATGTATCAGATCGAAAACAGCGTGCTTGCCATTTCAGGGATCCTCCTCCTCGTATCGTGTTTTCCGAAAATTACATCCGATACTATCCGCCGGGGAATCGCCGCTGCGCGTTGGCCGGGCAGATTCGAAACGATAGACTCAACCCCTCCGCTGGTTCTTGACGGCGGGCACAATCCCGGCGGCGTAGAGAAGCTGACGGAGAGTCTCGGTGCGGTCTACGGCGGAAAGAAGATCGGCGTGGTGTACGGTTGTATGAAGGATAAAGCGTATCCGGAGTGTCTGGAACTGCTACGAAAAGTCTGCTCCAGCCTCTATTGCGTTTCAGTTCCGGAGAATCCTCGCGCTGCTCAGCCTGAGCTTCTCGCCGAGACTGCGCGTTCACACGGGTGGAAGCCTGAAGATATTTCAGTTTTGCACGATCCCCTGGAAGCCATTCGTGTCGCCTCCCTTTCGAATGAAGTTGTTGTCTGTTGCGGCAGTCTGTATCTTATTGGATACGTAAAGAGCAGATTGTCTTTTCTCAAAAAGGAGAGAAACGAATGATCGCGCCTTCTTTCAGAATCGAGCCCAATGGAGACTTTCCGTTTCTCGAATATCTCTTTCCGGAGCCGCATACGCCTTTTTTTATTCGCCTTTTTCTACGGGGGGCGGCCATGGATCGTGCTCTCGGGAATCCCGCGACGGCCAGGGAGCTTACCGAACTGTTAATACCGCGCCAAGGGGCATTGATTGCTCCCCATCAGGTGCACGGCACTTTCATGGTTCCCGGGGAGGTTTCGTATGCTTTACCTGAACGACCGGAAGGGGATGGCGTTTTTCTTGACACTCCCGGTGTCGAGGGATCTCTTCGTTTTGCCGACTGTTTCCCCGTTGTTCTTGCTTCCTTGGCGCCATCGCCCTGGATCGCCATAGTGCACTCCGGATTCAAAGGGGCGGTTTCCAACATCAGCGGTACTGTCTGTGAAAACATCTTCTCTGCGAACGGACGTCGGCCCGCCGCAACGTATGCCTGGGTGGGGCCAGGAATCGGACGGAGGAGCTATAATAGAAAGCAGAACGACCCCTGGACGAAAAAAGGGCTTTCTGTTTTCTCTCCTGAAAACAGAGATGTACGTTCTGCTGATGTGTCTTTTGATATCGGAGGGCAAATTTTCCGCCAACTGACCGACGCGGGGCTCTTACCTGAGAATATCTGTTCCCTTCCGCTGTGTACCTTTGAGAGGAGCGATATATTCTACTCCTACAGGAACGGGGATATGGAAAACAGACTTTTTCTCCTCGCTTTTTTGACGGAGTAAAAAATACCATTTTTACTCCGTTTACCGGGAGAATTATGTAAGAGCACGAAAAGGCCGTACGTAATCAAAGGAGTTGAAGAGTCCATGGACTTGAAACGAGTAGGCGTGATCGGAGTAGGCCATCTTGGCCAGCATCACGCAAGAGTCTACACGGAACTGCTCGGCGCCCATCTTGTGGGGGTCGTGGACCAGAATGAAAGCCGGGCAGCGGCGATCGGAGAAAATCTCGGCGTTCCATGGTTTACTGAAATAGACGACTTCATCGACCGCGCGGCGCCCGAGGCCGTAAGCGTTGTCGTCCCAACCAGCATGCACTTTGAGATTGCACGAAAAGCCTTGAAAAACGGAATCCACGTGCTTATCGAAAAACCGGTGACCACGACGGTCAATGAGGCGGAGCAGCTGCTCAGAATCGCCGCCGAGTCGGATCTTGTGCTTCAGGTAGGGCATATTGAACGGTTCAACAGCGCTGTTCAGTATATCTCGAAGATAGTTCACGAACCGCTCTTCCTTCAATCCCGCCGGCTTGGTCCCTATTCCCCCAGAATCAGCGACGTCGGGGTTGTTCTTGATCTGATGATCCATGATATAGATATTATCCTTTCGCTCGTTCGGTCCGAAATCTCCGATATTTCGGCGACTGGCAGATGCATACGATCCGATCATGAGGATATCGCCTCCGCGCAGATTTCCTTTGCAAACGGTTCAATGGCGCATATCCTGGTAAGCCGCGTCTCCGAAAGAAGGCTGCGTCAGCTTGAAATCATGGAGCCGGAACGGTATGTCACGATCGACTACGAAACGCAGGATGTTTCGATCAACCGGTGCGTTCGTCAGAATAACAACAGCCTGGTAGAGGTGATCGAGCACCCAGTGTTTCCGAAGAGCGAACCCTTGAAGCTTGAGTTGCAGCACTTTGTGACGTGTGTTCGCGAAGGGAAACAACCTCTTGTAGGCATCACTGACGGGAAACGGGCTTTGGAAGTCGCGGTTTCCGTCCTGAAACAGATACACTTGGATGATCAGCAATTCCCCGAAGGCCGCCAAGCTGTTTCATGTTGAGTATCCTCTCTGAAATCGTGTTATAGTGGTACCCCGGAGGTAATCGATCCGGGGTACTTTTTTTCGACAGAGGATGTGTTTTTTTCTTTTTTTTCTCCTCGCACGAGAGGTAAAATCTTTATTTGAAGTGGCGTAATGGTTTTTTATAGGGTATCCTAATCATGATTACCCTAATTCACACACGAAGCGGAGAATGCCATGCCTATTATCAATATCCAAGCGCTGATCGCCCTTGCTCTTTTTCTTGCTTCGCTGTTTATAGCGAGAATCGTTGTGCGTATTCAAAATGGTTCGTTGCCTGGCGGGGCTCTGTGGGTTCTCTACCTGAGAATGCTTCTTGGTTTTCTTTTTGCCGGGGCGATTGTACTTGCTTTTTATTCTTTTGCCGGGATAGATATAATTTCAAAACATCTTTGATGGGCAGTGGCTTGGGAAGGGGACGAAAGAGACGATGTTGTTTTTCAAACGCCTGAGGAGGCATATCATTGTACTTCTTCTATTTTCCGTCCTTTTCTCTGGAGCGCCGACGGACGGCGCCACTCTTCCCCCAGCCGACAGAGAGGAATCGGAGCGTTTTTTTGCGCTGGGGTACGAAGACTTTATTAAAAGGGAGTATGCTTCTGCGCTTGAAAATCTAGACAGAGCATTGAAGCTGAATACGTATCTTGTTGACTACTATCTTCTGCGCGGTCTCGTCCTTCATCGTATCGGACGAACCGACGAGGCTGTGAAGTCGATACGTTACTACCTGGAAGTTCGCCCAAGGGACAGCGCTGCCCCCAGAATTTTGGAACGCTATCGGGATGAGCAATTTTTCATAGACCAGTTCCTTTCAGGGGAACCTTTACAATCTGCAGTTGTCTCCTCCAGGAAAGATGTCAAAACGGCTTTTTCGCTGGGAACTCTGCAAATTCCAGGCGTAAACGGTCTGGGGAAAGCAACGTCGTATTCAGACGGCGTTTTCCTTTCGGATACCTTTGGGAACAGAGTGGGTTTTCGTCTCCCTGGCGAAAAGCCTTTCCAGTTTGTCGAGATACCCTCCCCGGTGGTTGCGCTTCCAACAGGAGGTAAAAGCTTTTATGTAGTATCAGAGAACGGGGAGGTCTTTTCTCTTCCGGAAGGGGAACGTAGTCCGGTACGGATAGGGAAAATTTCAACGGGCCTCTCAGACGCAGCGTTAGTGACAAACAGCCTGCTTGCGGTTTCCAGCACGACGTCCAGAGAAATCACCCTGTACTCGCTTCCGGAACTCAGACCTTCCGGACGGCTCGAGTTTCCGGAAGGGGATCGGCTTTTCGAACCCGTTTCCATTGCCGTATATGGAGGGTGGATTGCAGTCGCAGACAGGAATAATTCCAAGGTGTATGTTCAGTCCTTTCTTGATGCGCAACGCCGCTTTGTGATAGAGGCGGATACCCCGCGGGACCTTGAATGGTCTTCATTGGGAGATCTTTTTATTCTCCATGAGTCGGGAAATGTGACGAAATGCAGCATCTCTTTTTCAGGAGAGCGCGCGCCGGCATCGGAGACGGTACTTTCCGATGCGCGCGAAGGCTGGAGTCTCTTTTCGATCCATGATCGGGTTTTTTGTATCGATATTTCCGGCTCAAGACTTTGGGAGCTGTTTCCGGCGCCTCGCGGAGAGAGCCTCGCGATGCTCTCTCTTTTCTCCCCTTCAATCTCGCGGGAGCAGGACAAAGAGAGTTTTATTCTCGAAGGAACAATCAGCGGGCCGTTTCGAACGTATATGTCCCTGAACTCCGCTGTTGTGACTTCCGTCTGGAATGAGCGCCTTCTCGGCGGAGCGTACGTTCCTTCTGTTTCGGAGCATCATGGAATGACGCTGTACTTTAAACCTGATGATGCAGCCCGATCACGTAACGGCGAGGTTCCCGCGGCTTCCGGGAGAGAAGTTCTGGGCGCGTTGATGGAAGCGTGGCATTCCAGAAGGGGCGACATAGCCAATATTGTCGTTGCGGCGAGCACCCCTTTTTCGTTTGAAGAAACAGTCCAGCTCACGGGTTTTTGTTTGCAAAACCGTGTGCGAATCTTTGTATTCGCGGACAGTCTCCCGTCCGTAGAGCTGCTTCGAGCGGCTTCACTGACGGGAGGAAGGGAGACGTTTGTTCCAAACGGCACATGGGGACCCTTTCCGGCGTATTCTTCAGGCGCTCTCAGGATCGTGCTCCCTGCCGACGAGACCTCCTCGGGATTTCCGAGCAGGTCGACGCTTTCTGTCTATCTGGACATCGGAGTTGTTCCGACGAGAGATTGGGTCCCTCTCTGGCCGGATCTTTTGTGATCGGTCGGAGTTGAAAAGTACGCACTATCTTCCAAAGGAGGAGAGGTTGAGCATGAACAAAGAGTATACAGAAGCGAAAGCCCGTTTTGAAGCGGGAGTCATGAAAACTCTTCAAAAAAACAAAGAGCGGAAAGAGACTTTTTCAACGGGGGGAGGTCTTCCTCTTGAACGTCTGTACGGACCTGATATGACGGAGGGGACCGATTATGTGAAGGAAGTCGGCTTCCCCGGGGAGTATCCCTTTACACGAGGCGTGCAGTCGACGATGTTCAGAGGTAGATTCTGGACGATGCGCCAATATGCGGGGTTTGCTTCCGCCGAGGAGTCGAACGAGAGATACCGCTATCTTCTTGCTTCCGGCACGACGGGGCTCTCAGTTGCCTTCGACCTCCCCACGCAAATTGGTTACGACTCCGACGACCCGATGGCACAGGGAGAATGCGGGAAAGTCGGCGTTGCCATTGACAGTTTGAAAGACATGGAAATTCTTTTCGACAAGATTCCTCTCGACAAGGTATCGACGTCGATGACGATCAACGCTCCGGCAAGCGTTCTACTGGCCATGTACATCTGCGTGGGAGAAAAGCAGGGAGTTCCTATGAGCGCTCTTTCCGGGACCATCCAGAACGACATACTGAAGGAGTATATTGCACGAGGAACCTATATCTTTCCCCCAAAACCCTCCATGCGCCTCATCACCGATATTTTTGAGTTCTGTAGCCAGAACGTGCCGAAGTGGAATACCATTTCCATTTCCGGGTACCATATCCGGGAGGCCGGTAGCACGGCGGCGCAGGAAGTCGCGTTTACGCTCGCAGATGGAATAGCCTATGTTGAAGCGGCGCGTTCGAAAGGACTGGACCCGAATGTCTTCGGCGAACGCCTTTCCTTCTTCTTCAACGCGCACAACGATTTCCTCGAAGAGGTTGCGAAATTCCGCGCTGCACGCCGTATGTGGGCGAAGATTATGAAGGAGCGTTTCGGCGTGACAAATCCGAAAGCGCAGATGCTCCGTTTCCATACGCAGACGGGCGGCAGCACTCTGACCGCACAGCAGCCGGAGAACAACATCGTTCGGGTGACCATGCAAGCGCTCTCGGCTGTTCTTGGAGGAACGCAGTCTCTTCACACCAACAGCATGGACGAGGCCCTCGCGCTTCCGAGCGAGAAGAGCGTTATGATCGCACTCAGAACTCAACAGATCATTGCTTACGAATCCGGAGTCACCAACACGGTTGATCCTCTTGCAGGAAGCTACGTGGTTGAATCCCTCACGAATGAGATCGAAGAGAAGGCGTTCGAGTATATTCAGCAGATCGACGAAATGGGCGGCATGCTGACGGCGATTGAGAAGGGGTATGTCCAAAAGCACATCCAGGATGCAGCGTACGAATTTCAGCGTGCTGTGGAATCAAAAGAAAATGTTGTCGTCGGAGTCAACAAGTTCCAGATAGAGGAGAAGAACAAAGATATGAAGCTTTTGACTGTCGACGCCTCCGTCGGAGAGCGGCAGATCAAGAAGCTGCAAGAATTGAAAGCCTCCCGTGACAATGTTGCCGTGTCCAACGCTCTTGACGCCATCCGCTCAGCCGCTTTGAACGAGTCGCAGAATCTTATGCCGCTTATTATTGACGCAGTCCGTGTCTATGCGACTGAAGGTGAAATCTGCGGCGTACTCCGCGGAGTCTTCGGCGAATATACAGAAAATATCGTTTTGTAGCCTTTTAATTAAGGCTGTGCATCAGGATTATCATAATGGAGGGATCTTCCATGGATGAGAGAAAAATACGGGTTGTGGTGGCGAAACCGGGTCTTGACGGCCATGACAGAGGCGCGAAGGTCGTAGCGCGCGCGCTTAGAGACGCAGGAATGGAGGTCATTTATACCGGTCTTCGCCAAACCGCGGAGCAGATCGTGGAGACTGTGCTGCAGGAAGACGCCGACGCAGTGGGAATTAGCATCCTCTCCGGAGCTCATACGTTTTATTTCACCAAGATTATCGACATGCTCAGGGAGAAGGACGCCGGAGATGTTATCGTGTTCGGCGGAGGAGTCATTCCAGACAGCGATATCCCCGGTCTTATAGAGGCCGGCGCGGGCGCCGTTTTTGGTCCTGGAACGCCGACAACTGTTTGTGTCGAGTGGCTTGAAGGGGCGGTAGCAAAAAAACGGGCGAAAGAGTAGTCCATTGGCTGTGGATACTTTGCTCGAAAAGGCGCTTGGAGGAGACATCCGCTCTATCGCCAGGATTATCAGCCTGATCGAAAACGACAACCCGGAGAAGGATGCCCTCCTTAAGCGTGTATACCCGATGACCGGCAAAGCGATCGTTCTCGGGATTACAGGCAGTCCGGGGGCCGGGAAAAGTACACTCACGGACAAGGTAATAGAGCACTTCCGGCGCCAGGGGAAAAAAGTCGGGGTCATCGCAGTTGATCCGTCGAGTCCCTTTTCCGGAGGCGCTATCCTTGCGGACAGAATTCGGATGCAACGGCATACAGGCGACTCCGGAGTATATATTCGGAGCATGGGGACCCGAGGTTCCCTCGGCGGACTCAGCAGAGGAACAAGAGAGTCCGTAATTCTACTTGATGCCTGCGGCTATGATGTCATTATCATCGAAACCGTCGGCGTAGGGCAATCGGAAGTGGATATTATCAAAATTGCCGATACGGTCTGTCTGGTTCTAGTTCCCGGCATGGGCGACGATATCCAGATCATGAAAGCGGGTATCATGGAGATAGCCAACGTCTTTGCCATAAACAAGGCGGACAAACCGGGAGTGGACAGAGTCGCCGCCGAAGTTCGACTGATGCTTGATCTCGTAAAGGATCGCCCGTGGGTTCCGCCGGTGCACCTGACTGTTGCGGAGAACGGGACCGGAATAGAAGAGCTGGTTGCAAGTATCGCGTCACACAGTGTTTTCCTCAAAAGCAATCCTGACGGAGTGCGGCGTGAATGGCGGCGTCTCGCTTTTGAAGTCGAAGAGATTTTACTGCAGCACATTACAAGAATGACGGAAAAATCTTGGAACGCGTACAAAACAGATGAAGTTATGGAGTTGTTGCTTTCGAGAAAAAGCAACCCTTATGCTGTTGCAGAGGATGTATTGAGAAAAATTATTCCCGGGACCAGAGTGGTCTGAGGGGAACGAAGGGGGCAGATTCATCAGATGTCGCAGCGAACGATAGAAGAGCTCTGCGAGGAGCTGTTGCTGAAGCGTGAGAAAGCGCAGCATGGAGGCGGTGAGAAAGCGGTCGCCAAGCAGCGTGAGAAGGGGAAGGGAACGGCGCGGGAGCGTATAGAGAAGCTG
>JAHDKR010000093.1 GCA_018436785.1 Synergistaceae bacterium
AGTGCAATCGTTCATGCTCTTCGGCCTTCCCACGGAAAAGGACGCGAACGGAAGCACGGCGTGGCGCGACGACCAGCCTGTCCAGCAGGCGCTCCGATTCCTCAAAGAACGCTACGGCAGAGAGATTCAGCTGATCACCGACGTCTGCATGTGCGAGTACACCGACCACGGGCACTGCGGCTTCCTCACCGCCGACGGACACGTCGACAACGACACCTCGGCCGCGGCGCTGGGGCGCATCGCCCTGAGCCACGTCCGCGCCGGAGCCGACACGGTCGCTCCCTCGGCGATGATGGACGGACAGGTGGCCGCCATCAGGAAAGCGCTCGACGACGGCGGGTTTCAGACGACGCCCATCATGAGCTACAGCTCCAAGTTCGCCTCGGCATTCTACGGCCCCTTCCGCGAGGCTGCGGGAAGCGCGCCCTCGTTCGGCGACCGCCGCGGATACCAGGCGCCCTCGACGAACTGGCGGGAGGCGATCCGCGAGTCGCTTCTCGACGAGGAGGAGGGGGCGGACATTTTGATGGTGAAGCCCTCGCTGCTCTACATGGACATTCTCGCCCGCCTGCGGGAGGCGACGATGCTTCCGCTTGCCTGCTACCTCGTCAGCGGCGAGTACATGATGCTGCGCCACGCCATGGCCGCCGGAGCGCTCGACGAGGAGCGCGGCCTGCTGGAAACCCACTTCGCCCTGCGCCGCGCCGGAGCCGACCTGATCATCACCTACGCGGCGGTCGACGTGGCCCAGCTGCTGAAACATTGACGTGGCAGCCGATTCCTTCTTCCGTACAAACGCCGACGACAAACGCCCCGCACGCAGCGGGGCGTTCGCGTGTTTCCAGATATTCGACGGATTAGAGAGCGGCGAAGACGTCCGCAGCCGCCGCTATCGTCCGTTCGACAACTTCCTCCGTATGCGCAAGCGAGACGAACGCCGCCTCGAAGGGGGACGGGGCGAACATGTGCCCCCGCTCCAGCATTCCATGGAAGAAGGGAGGGTACTTTGCAGCGTCGGTCGCCTTCACCTGCGCGAGGTTGCGCGGCAGCTCCGGCGCGAAAAAGAAGCCGAGTACGGAACCGAAGCGCGAGGCGGAGAGCGGAATCCCCGCCTTCGCAGCCGCCCCCGACATGCCGTCCGCAAGCTGCTTGGCCCGCTCCTCAAGCATGTCGTAGACGCCCTCTCGCCGCAGAACACGCAGGACTGCGAGTCCCGAGGCCATCGCGAGCGGATTACCCGAGAGCGTCCCCGCCTGGTAGACGGGGCCGAGCGGGGCAAGATGCTCGCAGATCTCGCGCCTGCCGCCGAGCGCGCCGACGGGCAGACCGCCGCCGATGATCTTTCCCAGGCAGGTAAGATCGGGCGTCACGCCCGTTCGTTGCTGCACTCCCCCCTCCGGAACACGGAAGCCGGTGATCACCTCGTCGAAAATCAGCAGCGCGTCGTGCGCGGAGGTCAACCTCCGCAGCCCCTCCAGAAAACCCTCCGCAGAGCCGTTTGCAGGTATCGGAGGAACCAGCCCCATGTTCCCTGCCCACGGTTCGACGATCACGGCGGCGATACGGCCGCCGAAACGGTCGAACGCCTCGCTCACCCGCTCAAGATCGTTGTACGGAACGACGAGCGTCGTCGAGGCCACGCTCTCCGGAACACCGCCGCTGTCGGGTTTCCCCAGGGTGAGCGCGCCGCTCCCGGCGCTCACCAGCATGCCGTCGGAGTGCCCGTGGTAGCAGCCGTCGAACTTCAGCACGATCTCCCTCCCAGTGAAACCGCGCGCCAGGCGGAGCGCCGTCATCACCGCCTCGGTCCCGGAGGAGACGAAACGTACCAAATCCATCGAGGGGAAGACGCGCCGCACCTCCTCGGCAAGTTCGACCTCTTTTGGGCAGGGCGCGCCGAAGGAGGTCGACTCCCGCGCGGCAACGCAGACAGCCTCGACAACTTCCGGATGGGCGTGTCCGAGGATCAGCGGCCCCCAGCTGCACACATAGTCCGTATACCGCCCGCCGTCGACGGAGTGGAGAAACGGCCCCTCGCCCCTCTGAAAAAAGAGCGGCGTTCCGCCGACTCCGCGCCACGAGCGCACCGGACTGTTCACGCCGCCGACAAGCGAGCGTTTCGCCCGCTCGAAGAGTTCCGCGCTGTTCATCATTTCAAAAACCTCCCCTGAAACACCATATCTACCACCCTCTGAGCACCGGGATGGCGGCCAATGCGACAGTCACGGCCATCGTGACGACGAGCGTGAGCAGATTCCACACGAAGAGCGAGCGGACCATGCGCCCCGGAAAGATCCCGAGCCAGAAGGCGAGATCCTGCCGGAGCACCCTGGAGAGCACCGCGAGCATATTCCCGACGAGCAGCGCGAGCACCCCCTGCGCCGTGGAGAGCGCTCCCGAGGCAATCGCGCCTCCCGCAACCCCGAGGGCCGCGTTGACGTGCGCGAAGGACGCGGCGGCGACCGTCCATCCTGCGCTCGACAACAGGGGAAAGGAGGCTCCTTTCTCCTGAAGAAAAGCCTGGATCGACGGCGAAAGCAGATACGCCAGCGCATAGACGAAACAGGCGAGCGGGAGGGTGCGCGCCAACGTCCGGAAGAGCGGAAGAGCGCGCCCCCGGCTGACGTGCACGCCTCCGGCCGGTCCCTGAGCAACCGCTTCTCTTTCGTGCGTCTGCTGCGGGAGAATGCTGTCCCGGATCTTTGCAGAGGCTCCGTCCTCTCTCCCCGGCTCCGCCCCGGGGAGCGTAGCAGATTCACCCGGGACGAAGGGGGGGTGCGAAACACCCGACGCCGCTCCTTGCGGCAGATCGTGAGACGGGCCTTTCCGCAAAAGCGCGAGGAAGAAGAGAAAACGGCAGAAGCTGCGCAGCAGCACGATGAGCGAGTAGATCGCCCCGGCGGCTCCCGCGAGGCCGAACGCGGTGGGGAAGGAGATGAGCCAGCGTTTGATGTACCCCGGAAACGATTGAAGCAGCGTCCCGAAGACTGCTTCACGCCGCGAAAGCCTGCCCTCCCGCTGCGCCTCCGCCACGAGCGCCGCCCCGGCCCTCGACGACCCGAGGCTCACCGCCAGAGCGAAGAGCAGGTCCGGGTGCAGCCCTCCGCGTCCGCGCCGAGCGTCCGCTCCCGGCAAAAGATATCGCATCACGCGCTCCGGCACCGAAGCGGCGAGGAGCAGCTTGCCGAACCCAAGTCCGGCGGTCACGGTGACGACGAGCAGCAGCTCGCCGTAGAGCAGTCCGCGCCAGTCCGTCGCGCCTACCATGGCGCACGCCTTCTCTGCTGCCGTCTCCGCGAAAACGGCGTACACAGGAAGCTCCGCATGTGCGCCGCCCGGATGCAGCTATCCGCGCGTTCCTCGTCGCGGCGGCCACGTTCGTTCCCCGCGGCGAAGCGGGCGCCGTGCGGACAAGGGGTCAGCGCCATCGCAGAAGCTGCACCACGCTTAGATATTCCGAGGAGGGAACAAGCGCCTCTTCCCCCTCCACGACCCGCTCGTCGGGAAGCCCCGCCCTGTCAATCCGGAGCGCGGTTCTCCACGGGCCGCTGCGCTCCACAGCGCCCCGCAGCTCGTCTCCCAGCGCGGACGGTTTGTAGAGGACCGCCGAGTCCGCAGCGGCGAGCATCGCTTCTATCCGCGCGAGCGGCGCGGTTCCCGGAATGACCGAGAGCGGCTCGCTCCCCAGCGCCAAAAAACGCCCCGCGCGCGACGAGGCCAGCGAATGTGCCGAAACTCCCGGGACAAGGCCGAGTTCCACATCCGGCGCCATGCGCTTCAGCGCGTCGAAAAGATACGCCGCAGTGGCGTAGAGGGCGGAATCGCCGATGACGGGCAGCGCCAAGGAAGCCGCGTTCTCCCAGAACGGCCGGAGCCGCGCAAGTTCCTCGCACAGCAGCGCATCGCGCGTTTCGTCGTCGCGGATCATCGGGAAATGGACGGGCAGCGTCTCGCGAACAAGATGCGCTTCCAGTATCCGTCCCGCCACGCTCTCCCTTCCCTTCTCCGAAAACGGAATGAAGACGGCGTCCGCCTCCTTCAGAATACGCAGCGCCCGGAGCGTTACCAGCTCGGGATCGCCCGGGCCGAGGCCCACTCCCCAGAATTTCACCGTTCGTCTTCCTCCTCATCCCCGGAGAGCATAGGCTCTTTTGCTCCGGGCAGTTCATGATTTTCTCTCCGTCCTCGTTCAAAAATCGCACGCAACATCTCCACCGACGTTTTCATACGCAGCAGCGACGGACGGCTGACGTCCTCCTCGGGAAGCAGGACGATCTCCGCTCCGAGCACGCCTTTGATCCACGGGCGAGCGAGGACGTCCGCTTCCGTGACCGGATTCATCGCCCCCGTCTGAACGATGTAGACGTCGAGCCCCTCCGCAGCAAGCGCAAGGAGGCGTTCCTCCCCCCAGTTCGCAAGGGGGCTCTCGGGACGCAGCGGAACCGCGGACGCGGCGGCGTTCACTCCTCCGGCGAGCGAGAGCAGCAGAGCCGCCCATGAGCCGGGCGCACACGTGCGGAGGCCCTTTGCCGAAGTCTCCAGGAAGACGAGCGGACGGGCGACATCTACGAGGGGAACCTGCGCCTTCAGGAGAGCGAGCGTCTCTTTCCAGAGATTCACTCCGCCCTCCGCCCCGAGCAACGAGGAGAGGCGCTCAAGGTACGCCTCCATCGTCTCAGGAATCGGCGGAGAGAGCGAAAGCACGGGGACGCCGCTTCGCTCCAGCGTCCTTAAAACGCCTTCGTTGACGCTCTCGGCAAGAGGGCGGACGAGCACAAGATCCGGCGCAAGCGCAAGAATTCGCTCCGCGTCGGCCCGCATCGGCAGCCGGGGGACGCCGGGAAAGAGCGTTTCGTCGTCGCCCTCCGCGATTCCGACAAGCCTGCCGGCCCCCCCGAGGGCGAGAATGTTCTCGCTGTGTCCGGCGTAGAAAGAGACGATTCGCTCCGCCGGCGCGGCAAGTACGACGGTTCGCCCGGCGTCGTCAACGACCGTAATCCCGGCGGCGCGGCATGGCACAGGAAAGAGCAGCATGCAGAGGACAAAAATAAGCGGAAAGATTCCCGCTACACGGCGCGCCATACTCTTCTCCACCGGCCGTCCTCGCGGAGATCCGCGTCGAACGACGCAAAGGGAACGTCGTAGACCGACGACAGAACCGTATCGTTGAGCGCATCCTCCACGTCTCCGAAGGCCTCTATGCGCCCGTTTTTCAAGAAACAGACGCAGTCGGCGTACTCCGCCGCGAGATTGATGTCGTGGGCCGCCGCGACCACCGTCGCCCCCTCGCGTGCGCATTTTCGGAGGAAGCGGAAAAGCCGGAGCGTGTGCCGGGGGTCGAGCGCAGAAGACGGTTCGTCGAGAAGGAAGATCTCCGGCTGCTGCGCGATCACCTGCGCGATAAGCACCCGCTGCTTCTCCCCTCCGGAGAGCGACGACACCCTGCGGGAGAGCATCTCACCGAGCTCCATTTCACACGCGGCCTCCATCGCGCACCCTCTGTCCTCCATCGTCCATCCTGAGAGAAACTTTCTGTGAGGGAGCCTTCCGAGGAGCACAACCTCCTCGACGGTGAAGGGAAAGGTGAGCGACGGCGACTGGGAGACCATTCCGACAAGCTTTCCCCGCTGTCCGGGAGAGAGGCGTCGAAGCGAACGGCCGGCCAGAACCGCGTTCCCTGAGAACGGGAGCGCGCCCCCCAGCAGACGCAACAGCGTGCTCTTGCCGCTGCCGTTTGGCCCCAGCAGCATCGTCAGGGCGCCGGACGGAAACTCGGCGGAGAGCCCGTCGAGCACACGACGCTCCCCGTACCCTGCGGACACGCAATCTAGCTGAATTCCCCCACCGGAAACGCGTAGCGATCCCCTCATAGTTTCTCCCTCCCTCGAAGCAGTATCCAACAGAAGACCGGCCCTCCGGCCAGCGACGTCACCACGCCTACGGGCAGCTCGCCCAGAGACCGGGCGACCCCGTCCGCCACGGTGAGCAAAAGCGCCCCTCCAAGGAAGGAGGCCGTCAGCAGCATGCGGTGCGACGGTCCCAGGGCCATTCGCAGAAGGTGCGGCCCGACGAGCCCTACGAAGCCGATGATGCCGTGCGAAGCCACCGTCAGCGCCGTTGCCAGCGAAGCGAGCACGAGCAGCGTTCCCTTGATCCGGCGCTCCTCCACCCCGAGATAGACCGCCCTGTTCTCTCCGAGGGAGATCGCGTCGAGGTCGCGCCCCCACCACCACGCCGCCGCAAAGAGCGCGAAGCCCCCGGCAGCGACGACGAGAGCGCCCTCCATCGAAGCTCCCGAGAAGCTTCCCATCAGCCAGAGGACGATCGCCGCCACCCGCTCCCCTGCGAGCGCCTTGAGCAGCGTCACCCCGGCGGAGAGCACCGAGCCGATCACGATGCCGGAGAGCACCATGTGCAGCGGCGAGAATCCTCCAGAACGCCATGCAAGGAGGAGCGAAAGAAAAAGAGCTGCAAGCGCCCCGGCGAAGGCGGCAGCTGGAATCCATGCGCCGCCGAGGGAGATCCCCAGCGAAGCGCCGAGCGCCGCTCCCGAGGCGATGCCGAGCGTGTACGGCTCCGCCAGCGGGTTCACCAGAATCCCCTGGAGCACCACCCCGGACACAGCGAGCGAGGCGCCCGCTCCCAGCGACGCGAGAAGCCGCGGCAGCCGGACCGCCTGTATGACGAGCGCCTGCTGCGGGGTAAGAACGCCTTCCAATCCAAGAACAGCCTTGAGCGCGCCGGAAAGGGGTATTGCCATGTCTCCGGAGAGCAGACGCCACAGGGCCGCTCCTCCCAGAAGGAGGAGCAGCCCCAAAAAAACGAAGCACGTCCGCGAACGCTCACCGGAACGTCGCATACTGAATAGCCGCTCCTCCGGGGCGGCGCTCCCGGACAAATCCGGAGATCCCTCGGCCGCGCTTCGTTCTCACCTGTCCTCCAGAGCCTCGCGTATGTGGCCGATAAAGAGCTCCGCAAGCCCTTCGCCGTCTCCGAGCCCCTTCAGAAGAGGCTCGACGGCATACCCTTCGCTCGTGAGCACGCTGACCCAGGACTCCGGGTCCTCTGTATCCGCCATATCGTTCTTCGCGTGATCCCCGGCCACCACCATGAAGGGAACGAGCGTTACCCGCGAAGGTTTCAGCTCCTTCAGCCGCCGTTTCACGCTCTCGATGTCCGGGAAGGCCTCGACGAGTCCCATGACGAAAGGCAGCCCCTCCTCGTCGAAGATGAGCTGCATCTTGCTGTACGCCGCATTCGCCGCGTGGTGCGTACCGTGCCCCATGAAGGTCACTACGCCGCCGTCGGCCGCAAAGGAGGCGTACTTCGCCTTCAGCATGTCCACCGTCTTTCTGTAATCCTCCATGCTGTCGAGCAGGGGTCTGCCGAGGGAAAGACGTTCGAATCCGTACTTCCCGCGTATGGACGAGAAGGCGCGCACTATCCCGGCAAGCTGATGAAACTCCTCGCCCGAGATGATGTGCAGCGACTGCACGACGACCGACGTAAAGCCTTCGTCCTGCATCTTCGCCAACGCTATCGGAGGCGTGTCGACGACGAGCCCCTCCTCCTTGAGTATCTTCCGGCGGATAATATTCGAAGTATACGAAAGCCGGACCTCGGCGTTCGGGAAGGCCTTCCGCACCGCATCGACGATGCCGTGGATGGCCGAACGGGCGTCGGGCTCCGACGTCCCGAAGGCGACAAGGAGTATCCCCTGTTTCCCCTCGGGCTTCGCGTGCTCCGAAGCGAACGCGCTTGCCGAAAACAGGACGAACAGACACACAACGAACATAAAGACCGCACAACTCATTTTTCTCATCCTTTACCCCTCCCGTGGAGTGATAGCCGGGAGAATGCTCCCCGGACGCCATGGGCTCCCGGAGGAAACGAGCGCACACCGCCGCACGGTTCGGCGGAGATAATAAAAAGGACCGTTCCACACAGGAAACGGCCCCTCCCAGTGATCTTCTTCCAACGCCGCTCCCCGTCGAGTCTCCGGGGAATGCGTGGGAAACACTTCGGCGGCCTCGATTCCTCGCGAGTCTTCCCGCAGTTTCGAAAGACCGGTCTCCTGGCTCGCCTTCATCCTCCCCCACCCCTTCCCGGAACCCTTCGTACGCAGTGCTGCGCCGGTTCGCTCCAGTGGCTCG
>JAHDKR010000151.1 GCA_018436785.1 Synergistaceae bacterium
ACTTCTTCAACACGGATTCGACGACGGCCACGCCTTTAGCGTTGTCGCCGTCGACGGAGTCCATTCGCACGGAGGAAACCCTGAGCGCGACCTTCAGGTTGCGCCAATCGGAGATAGTCTGCACAAACGAATAGTACGGGCCCTGGAAATCCACCTGCACGGCGCGGCGCCCCTTTGGGGAAGTCCCCGGCTTCACCACGTTGCTCCGGACTCCGTTGCGCGTTAGTTCCTGCTGAACCCAAGAGTAAAAATCAACCTCGTTCTCGGGAATCTGGATCTGGTATCGTTCAAGCTGTGCGATCGCCCGTTTGAACACCTCTATCTGGCGCATCCGTTCAGCGGACTGAAGCTCAATCTCCATTCCCTGAGTCCGCAGCTCCTTCTCCGCGACTCGAAGCTGTTCCATCTGCTTGATCAGATGGAACGCGCCGAAGAGCATCCCCCCTGACACAAGAAGAAGAATGAGAAAAATGAGCGTATCCTTGCGGGTCATTGGGATTCAGCCTCCTTTTCGACGGGAACCGCAGGAGGGATTGTCGCCGCGAAATCACGCAGCGAACAGGCGAGCGTGTAGTCGACGAGCGACTGTCCGTCCCGTACAACCCGCGTTGTCACAGGGAAATCAACCGCTGCGACGACAGGGGCGTCCAAAAGGCCCTTTCCGAATTCGACGACGTCGTCCTCCTTGTAGGCGCTGCCTTGAAGCGAAACCTTCCCCGGAACGATCGAGAGCGTCCGGACCCAGACGCCGGGAGGCAGAGAAGTTTCCATGGCCTGCAGGAACTCCAGCGCGGGGAGCTCGTCCTGCAACAGCTTGAGCGCAGCCACATACACCGCCTCTTCCTCGCCGAGGCGGCGCAACTCGTTCGCAAGACGGGCGTTTTGCGCGCGCTGGATTGAAAGCGTGTCCTCCAAAAAGGCGACGCGATCAACCAGGGAACGATAGTTCCAAAAAGACCAGAAGAGCGTCGAGCCGCCGATAAGAAGGAACGAGAGAAGGAACAGCGTCATAAAAAGACGGGAGACATTCAGGCGCTTCTTCTGCGACTCGACAAGAGCGCGAGGACGGAGATCAAGAGATACCTTCATGACAGTTCACGCACCGCCAGGCCTACGGCGGTCTCCCAGCCAAGCGCATCGTCGGAGGGGACCGGAATTCCCCACGGACTCCACGGATCCGCGGCAAGAACCTTCAGCCCGGTCGTCTCCTCGATGACGTCCTTCAACCCTGCTTCGCCGACGAAATGCCCTCCCAGCATGATGTGTTCCACCTGAAGCTCCTTGTACTGGTTTCGAGCGAACGTAAGCGTATTGCCGATCTCGCGCACAAGCGCGGTAAAATCTTTCTGCTCCTCCTCGACCGTGTTGATGTCGATCAACGACGTTCTGTACAAAACGCCGTTGTCCTTATAGCCGAGTATAAGCTGGCTTACCCCGTTTTCGGCGAAGACCGCCAGATACCCTCCGGGGAACGAAAGGGTCGGTCCCAGCGCCGCGCGGAACATGGCGACGTTCTCGGGCTCGATGGTTGCCAGCTGCATACCGGCAGTAGCCGCAAGGCGCATCACCGACTCGACGGTACGAAGCCTGCACGCCGCCACCAGAACGGACATCATCCCCGGCTCGCCTTTGAGAGGGTTCTCGACCTTCGAGATGTCCACCGCCGCATCTGAGAAAGCATAGGGAAAGTACTTCTCGAAGTCCCACTGCAGCGCCTCGCGGGCATCGTTCATCTCGAGCTCGGGCAGTTCGATGACGCGAATCAGGATATCGCGCGAAGGGATGGACAGCGCAACCGGAACCTTGAACCCGCCGATGCTCGCCCCCAACGCCTGAAGCGCCGCGAGCAGGTCGCCGGCATCGGCCAGGGAGTTTTTGCGGATTCCCTTTCCGCCCGAGGGAACAGAAACTTTTTTCGCCACCCTCAGTCTCGACAGATTCCCCTCGAGCTCGATGTATCGAAGATCGTCCTCGTGCAGCGCCAAGCCCGCTTTGTTCTGTGTTTTTTTAAAGAGCGCCGAAGCGGCCATGTATCCACTCCCCTTCACCTGCTGGACTTCAATACAGACATATTATACCGCTGTATGAAAGACAATGCTCGTTTGCAACTACCCGGGTGCTCCCTGTTACACATGCTCTTGAATCCAAGCACGACCGAATACGATACCAGTTGATCGGAACATGTTCCCGTAGCGACGAGAACTGACGCAGGGAATTCGGAAGGAAGCTTCGCCGGACCTAAGAGCCCGTGGCAAGCCCCGTTCCTGAGATGGCCCCCACAGCTGAATCAGCCTGCATCTTCGGCGAGCCGGGCTATTTCGCCTTCGGGGAGGTCGACGCACTCGGCGACGTCAGCGATGTTCATTCCTTTGCGCAACATTCTCAGCGCGTTGTCCCGCTTGTTTTTTTCGGCTCCCATTTCGAGCCCCTCCGCTCTGCCTTCCTTAAGCCCTTGCGTCCGGCCTTCTTCGAGACCTCTTCTTTCCATCGTCTCCAGAGAACTGGTTACGTCGCGGAGCCATTTCATCCGGTCTTCGTAGATTTCGCGCTCCTCCTTCGTCGCGGAGAGGCGTTCGAGGAGCTGCATCGCCTTCTGGAACGAGGGGCCCTCCTTCAGCTTGTCCGGCATGCTGTCCGCATCGTAGATTCCGGCGAGCTTCAGAAAGTTCACCCAACGATCGAGCGCCGTATTCAGCGAATCGGCAAGCGTCTCGTCGTACTTGCGCAATTCAATGAAGTGAATCTCGAATTCGTCGAGAAGTTCGCCCCCGCTCTTTTCGTTCTTCACCTTGTACACATTGTGGTAGGAGGGCTCGTCGTACAGCTGATCGAAGTTCAGGATGTTGATGCAGATGGTCTTGGTCAGAAGCGAGTACGGGGCTCCCTCTTGCAGTTGACCGGTGTAGAGCCTGCTCCAGTAGTAGAGGGAACGTTTCGCGAAGCTGTCCTCGGGAAGCACCTGCATCTCGATGTTGTACCACTTGCCTTCGGCACTGTACGCCTTGATATCGAGCACGCTCTTCTTGTCCTCGAGAAACTGCTTTTCGTTGTAGGGGTTTCTGATTTCGATGTCGGAAACACGGTCGGCCTCCGAGACGATCGAGTTGATGAGGTCGATCAGAATATCCTTGCTCTCTTCGGTTCCGAAGAGTTTTTTGAAGACGAAGTCCACTCGGGGGTTCATCTTGCACATAGGAGATTCCTCCTTCGGCGCCGCCGTTCTTGAACTGGATTATACACGGAGGGCAAGAGCCCTTCAAGGCGTACCCCCGTCTTTTGCGGCTGGAGAGGGACGACAGAAGAAGGCGGAATAAACGCCTTCGAGATGTCCCCCGCCGCGTCGGAGTAAGCGAACGGGAAGTATTTTTCGAAGTCCCATAGCGAAGCCTCGCGGGCATCGTTCATCTCAAGCTCGGGCATCTCGATGACGCGAATCAGGATATCGCGCGAAGGGATGGACATGGCAACAGGAACCTTGAATCCGCCGATGCTCGATCCCAACGCCTGAAGCGCGGCAAGCAGATCTCCGGCGTCGGCCAGAGAGTTTTTGCGGATCCCCTTTCCGCCCGAGGGGACGGAAACCTTTTTCGCCACCCTCAGCCTCGACAGATTCCCCTCAAGCTCGATGTATCGAAGATCGTCCTCGTGCAGCGCCAAGCCCGCTTTGTTCTGTGTTTTTTTAAAGAGCGCCGAAGCGGCGGCCATACGCGCATTCCCCCCATGTCGCGAAATATTTACCCAATTACTATAGCATAAAAGCGCAAGAATACATTATCTGCCCTTCCAATACAGAGGATTCATCTTTTTGCTACCAGGAAGACCAGAAGGATTAGAGTATTCGTTGTTTGCTATACCTTCAGGCACAGATATTTTTCCAACCGGATCCGTGCCATCAAATGAGGTACTTGCAATAAATACAGTATTTCTATGAATCGCAATTCCACCTATCCGTTGATGGGGAAATTCTTTGAACTTTTCACCATCCCAAGCACCTTCACCATTAATTCCTTTCATCGTATACAACCTGGCAGTTCCATCGTTAGGATTACAGGGATCGCTGCCTTTGGAGAATGTAGAAAAGAAGATATATCCGTTGTATATGAATGGAGGCGTTGAGAGTAACTCCCCTTTTGCAAACTCGATGAACCACCCGTTGTTGTTCAATGCAATTGGATTTTGATTATCCAACTTACTCGGGGTCGGGATCGGGGGTTGAAGGTTTTTCAAATTCAAGGCAAGGAAATAGTTCGTGCTACTCGAATCACCCGTACCGAAATTGAGCCAATCACCTGTTCCGACAAACAACCAATAATCATTATTAAACTTCGATATCTCCATAGAGTACGATACCCCAACATCTCCTGTACCTACTTGCTTTAAGGAAGATATCGAAAACAGTTCTTTCAGCTCCCAGTCTTCGATTTTCGAAGAAGAGAGATCACCCATGTAGATAATACCATCCTTGCTGTCCGCAACAAAAAAAGTCTTAATTTGTCTTCGGACACCTTCAAAAAGAACTGCAACCGGAGAAACGAAAAAGCTTGCATTACTCCCCACAGGAGGAGAAAGCGCTTTAATTATCTGCCCATTCTCGATTTTAGATATATATATTTGCCCTGTATTGAATGAGGACTCATCGCGAGGTGTGCCATTCCCCATTACAAAAACCCATTCATTTACCTGCAAATCAGGGTTTTCAGGAGAATTTATTGAAACAAAACCTATAAACGGTGTGCTGAGAGTAAAGCGTAAATTTTGATAATCCCATACGGAAGAGAGTTGATCGTCTATAGGATATACATCTTCACTAACATTACTACCGTTTTCGCTCCAGACTCGAATCCGTTGGTCCGATTTTTGGCGAAGTTTTTCGTCTTTTGCCTGATAGAGATCATTTTCCACAGCCCACAAAAACTGTGGGGCGTTAGCCGAAGTTATATCCACTGCATACATGCCTGCTCCTCCGAATCCCAGTAGGGCAAGGAGAACAGTTCTGTACTGCCCCTTAAAGAAAGCGTCATGAACAACCAACGGGCCGTCGGTAATATAGCGGGAGTAAGACTTTTTAGAAGTATCGTAACGCCAAGTCGAACCAACCCAATCTCCTTTAATACCTCGGAGCCGCCCCTTTACAAGAGCATTCGGAGGAATCAACGCCCATCGTTCTTTTCCGTCGGCTTCATTGAATGCGTGAAGAAGTCCCGCGTTCGACTGGGTAAAAATAAGCTCAGGCCGGTCTTTATGCAAAAACATAAACTCCCGGTACGCCGAGCCAGATATTCGAGCATCCGGCGGACCTACTCTTGCAAATCCACTGAGGTGGATATCGAAGAGTTTAAAACGACCCCCAATTTCTTCATATATATCATCCCCAAGGTACCATTGTATGAAGTTCGAGGCTAATGGATTCTCCTGATTCTGTTCAATACCCATAATAGAGCCCAATTGCACCGCATTGTCCGTTGAAAACCGAGCAAGATTTGTCTTCTCAGAGTTTAATCCGGTTAAAGCCGGAACATAGACAATACGTTCATTCCAATCAGTATCTTTATTATTAAGTATGTCTGCGGCCGACCACAAAAGCGTGTCCTTTCCGTCGTCTGCATATTTTTTCAGATCGCCCTTCCAGTGTGCGTCCGCCCGAGATTCGTAGCTCGTTTTAAAAAAAACATCCTCAGCAGGATCCGAACGAGAGGGGGAAAGCAAGGGGGCGTTGTGCGTACCGCTGCCAGCTCTTATGGTCGCAAGTATCTTGCGCATGGCTTCCATAATGGCAGGAACATCAGTCGCAAAATACGCTGTCGCGCTGCCGTTCAATGTTCCGTCATCTCCCATATCCGCCATATCGTTCAACTGTTTGCGCAATGCCACGACGACTGGATCGGCACTCGTCGGATCAACAAAGCCGAGAACGACCGTTCGAATCGGGCGCGTGTCTTTACCGCTAATCTTAATTTTTGTGTTATACAGCTTCTGGACCGCCTCTACCGGATTTCTCGAAGAAGGTTCTGTGTAATTCGGGTACTGCCCGCCAGCCGTCATAAGCACAAGCCATTGATCCTGGCAGTAGTCGGTAATAAACAGAGGATTATTGCTCCTTGAAAGAGTAAACAACTGATCTATCGAACCTTCGCGCAGGCCTTCAGCATTCGCTGCGGAGTTCGGCAAACTAGTTTTCGTTTCATTGCCATCGCGGAAAAAAATAGACTCTGCCAAAGGGCGCCATCCATCGAAACGTATCTCCGGATTCTCCCCTTCTTTATAATAGTTCGATGGAGTACACTGCGAATTCGATGTGTACTCCTCCTTGCCATCGATCCACCGAAGGATCTTCGTGTTCAAAAGGGGTTCGTTGATAGAACCATCGGCCGAGTTTATATAGGATCTAAAATCCGATCGAAGTACAGCCCTTCTCATATTGTTGTTTTTATCAATTATGACGCCTGAAGAGACCATCCAGCTGTTTCGATACTCTTGCGGAGTCGTACTCGGCAATGGATCGAAATAACCGCCTCCTTCCTCGGTAAACTCTCGTTTAAAGCGACTAATCCCACTGATATGCCCCGGCGAACCATTATTAGTGGACGAAAGAAGAGACTTTTTATGAGGATACCTGTACCAGTCTGCCTGCAGGCCTTTATAATCATTACGCTCACCTACAAAAGTTTGTGCGTACGTTGCGAATGCAAGCCGAATTCCAGAAACAAACTCTTTATCGTTCAAGACCCTCCAAAGCACAAGTTTAAGTTTATATGCACGGCTGTCATTGGGCATCAGTTCGCCGTTTGGCTTGCGTATCAGAAGAGGATGATAGTGATCAGAATTCTCAGGATCGTTATTTGTGTTATCGAGATCCCGCCCATAGTACTCTTGGATATGCGAATGGTTTTGCTACAAACCGAGAGATCCATCTCCAAAATCACAACTCAGCGGATTCAACTCATCTGCCGGTGCATCCATCGGCCAAAGCATGGAACCGCTGGAATCTACAAAGAAAAGCACGTTCGGTTCAACAAGCGGAGGAGCAGTCTTCAAAAAAGAGTGCAAACCGTCGGAGGCCGAAACGTTTTTTGCCGATAGAATCAAAACAACCAAAAAAAGGATGAAAAATGCGATGGGAACGTTTTTTCTTCCTTCTAAGATTTCTTTGGGGTTCTTTGAAGATGTAGGCACCTCTATCGCCGCCTTTCAAATCCGACTTCTGCTACCGTTGCATAATAACACTTTGTTCGAGCGTTGTGGTGATTCCGCCAGAACTCGCTGTACTCCGGACGAGGTAATACCCCAGATCACTCTCGATTTGATCCGGATCTGCGTAGAAATTACCTAAGCTCGTTTCATCGCCACTCCCGTCTTTGACTGTCTGACCATCTCCAACGGTACCACTACCAGAATAACGCATTCTTGGGGGGAAATGCTTGCTGAAAATAATGCCAGGCTCCGGCTCATACATCAAATCATATACATAGACAAGAACGCTGATGGAAGGATCTCCTACGTCAAATTCGTCGGTATCGAATATGAATTGCGCGTTGTTCTTTCCGAGCGCCACCAGAGTTGAAAAATTCGTCGTATCGCTCGTAATATCAGAAGACGCAACACTAAATCCTCCCCCCCTTCTGGGAAGAACCGTGTCTACGAGGACACTGTCCACGATTCTCTGCTTGCCGTATTCCAGACCAGCGAGGGCTGCGTTCAATCTCCGTTCGTTTTCTGTTTTCATAAGCGTTGTACCCACAAGATTTTCCACAACATACATTGAAACTCCGACCAACATCCCCGCTACCAAAAGCACTATAAGAGAGATGGGGAGCGCCATTGCTCTTTTCCTTTCAGTAAATACGTTAAGAGAAATTTTCAATTTCGAATCCTCCAACTTCTCGAAACTGCAGCATACCGGTACTCCGGATCGGCAGGTGGAGGAGCTTCCGAAGGCCACCCCTCGATAGAGCTCTGCGTATCGCCTCTCCGAGTACTCGCACGTGCTAGAACCCTTACCGTAAGAACGCGATCTCCCGCGGGATCGAACGTACACCACATACCCGCGATTCCGTCAGCAATCGGCTGCTCTCCTGAACCGTCAAGACGGTTAGCATACAAGCTATTGTTTCTTACATAGAGTTTAATTGCCCGTATGAAATGAATCTCATCGAACATTTTTATTGTCTGAAAGGTCTCCGAATGCAGAGTAAGAGAAGAAGAAGGTTGATCGATGGTCGAAACCCAAAACGGCGAAATCGTTCCTGGAAAGGAAATCCAAGATTTGAGCTCCAGCTTGTTTGTAGAAAGGTTTGTCGACGCCGAAAGATCATCGAATCTCTCCACAAATATAGGTGTTTGAGTAGTCGCCTCAATTTGGTATTCTGCATCATTAACCCCTGCGGAGCTTGGAACCGAATAAACAAGCCACAAAGCGGAAGCCGCAGTACCGTTAGAAATAGAAATATCGTTCGAAGCCAACTGGATGAAACTTTCGAAAGTCGAAAGAGGCGTCAGACCTGTAAAACCTGTCTGGAAAGACGACTTAGAACCGGGCATACCAAGGCCAGCATTCATAACATAAGGTTGTATTGCAGCAAGAGCTATCTGTCCTCGTTGTTTTGCTTCAGCAACATCCTGATGCAGTTCGTAACTTTTAAATACCGAGAAGAAAAGAACCATTACCGCCGCCATTACCACGCCGGTAATTACCATCGCGATAAGCAGTTCCACCAAGGTGAACGCACGGATTTTTTTCATTCACCTCACTCCTTCCGGGTTCTGCTGGAAAAGTCGCTCATTCTGCGTTCCAGCGTCAGCGTGCTCTGTCCGGCAACTCCTCGCCAAGAAACGACGGCACGCCCTATTGTATTCTGTTTTGTGGCAATAACCGAGAATCCGCCCACAATATCTGGACTGGTAACGACAGCGAGCGAAGAATCGGCCTCAAGGGAATCAAGCGCCTTTACTGCAAGGAAATGAGCCTGCTCTTGATGTGTAGCTAAAACAGCCAGCTTTGTTGACATAATAGGAACTCCGGCAATCGCGAGAATGGCTATGGAGAGGATGAGGAGCGCGATCAAACTTTCGACAAGCGAGAAGGCTTTCGAACCCGACCGATCTATTCGAAACAAGAGAGATATAAGAGTATTCATCGTACCCCCTGTATTTTTCCGGCTAACTAAAAAGAGAATACTGCAAAAATCGGCTAATGCTACCGCACTAGACACTCTGCACTTTTCTCTATACGTTTCTAGAAACTTACCCATTATATGCGTATGCAAAAAAACATAAAAAGAGCCACTCTTCATCGAATCTTGATTCGAGCTATCTTGTCGTTTGAAGTTAATTCTACCGCTGTGTCGCTTTTCTTAAGTTTGTCGATTATGCCGGGCGAAATCGACGACAAATCGCACTGAGCAAATATCGTACCTGTTGAGGGTTCAACTATTGAATACCTAAGGTCTGGCGGCCTGTCCATTTGCGCTTTAAGGTCGGGATCGATTTGGGGAGTGGGGCCGTCCGGGTTGTCGAGGTAATAAAGCATCGCGGCCGATTTTAATGAGCGCAGATCGCTGATGATCTTCGCCGCTTCAGCAGCTTCGTTCCCGCTGCTTACTAAAAGCATCATTGCACCAGCAAGGATACCTATTATAATAATAACTATAAGCAATTCAACGAGAGTAAATCCATTTTTTGAAGATTTACCTTTTTGCAACTTCATAACTCGCGCCCCCTCTTTTCAATCACTGGCGCTAAAAATTTTTTCCCAAAATTCACCTTACTTGGCAATCCAGAATCTGTTTTACTCTTTTTTTTGGGAAAAAAAGAGTAAAAGGGACGACTTTCATCGCCCCTTTAAAAACGCTATCTTGCTCTCATATAGACCGTATCGCCACCGGCATATTTATTTACCGTGAGGTCGGCACTTGCAGTATTCAAGAGCAAAGCTGATTCTGTTGCATTTTTCGCTAGTGATGAACCAACGCTTGGGGGTATATTGTTCCGACCGACATACCATTGATTTGTATCCGTTGTACCTTCCTCAAACAAGTAATCACCACTGATAACCCTGTCCATATAGTCATTAAGAGCCTTTATGGGATCTGTACCCGGAACTGTTTTGTTTCCATCAGCATAATACATCAATGCAGCCGCTTTCATTGAACGAAGATCGCTGATAATCTTCGTTGCCTCCGCCCTATCGGAACCGCTGCCTGCAATGAGCATCATCGCACCGGCGAGGATGCCGATGATGATGATGACGATCAGCAGTTCGACAAGTGTAAATCCCGAGCGCTTTCTCAATTTTCTTACTGTCTGCATAAAAATCTCCCCCTTATGAGTTGTGTTTTGCTTGGTTCCGTAGTGCTGTTTTAGCTGAAAACCGTCCTGCCGGATGATTCCGCTTCCGTTTTTTAAAGAGCTGCAAACGGAAGAAAGCCTCAAAAAAACAGAGGGGAAAATCCTTCAGGCCGGAGATTTTCGGCTCCCGCAACGCCTAATCTACCGAACATTTACCCAGAGCAGAGCGTGTTTATCAACCTCCTCCTCTGTATCTGTATCGGATACAATCGCCTCACTGTTTACATCATAACACAGATCATACAGCACCACAACGAAAACCGCACTACATAAAATCTACATCATCGACTGAATCGCTGTAACAATCGGAGTAAATATTGCAAGCGCCACCAGCGCAACGATGCCCCCGACAAAGATAATCAAAAGAGGCTCCAGGATGGATGTCAGTCTTTTGATCTTCTCTTCAAGCTCCGTCTCGAACCAGTCAGCGACCTTGGCAAGCATCTCCTCCAGTCGTCCTGTCTCCTCGCCAACCTTCATCATGTGCGCGATCATTACGGGGAAGACCTTGATGTTCTTCGCTGTGTCTCCCAGCGAACCTCCCTTCCGGGCCGAGTCGTGAAGCAGCGCATAGCCGTCCGAAACGACCGAATTGTCCGAGACCTCGGCCGTCATGTCGAGCGCCCGGAGGATGGGCACACCCGCCTCCACCAGAGATGAGAGCGTCCTGTTTGATCGGGCCATGATTCCTTTGAAGATGATATCGCCCACCAACGGGAGGCGAAGCTTCGCCCGGTCGATAAGCGGGCGTGTTCCCTGGTTTTTACTCATCCACACGACAACCAAAACAAAGACAAGAAAGCTAAGGGCCGGAATATACCAGTAGTTCGCCATCCAGTTCGAAAAGTCGAAGACCGCCACCGTAAGGCGGGGCAATTCGACGTTCAATCCCTTGAACACCTGGGAGAAGCGCGGCATGACGACGGTCACCAGGATATACAGGATGACGAAGGCGAAGAGGATGACGACGGACGGGTAAGTGACCGCGGAGATGACCTTGCGACGCAGTTCGTCCTGCTTGTCGAGGAAGGTCGCCAGGCGTTCGATGCTCTTGTCGAGGACGCCTCCCTCCTCGCCCGCAGCAACCATGGCGACCATCAGCGTAGTGAACTCGCTCCGGGTTTTCATGGCGCCACTGAAGGAGAGACCGGAATCCACCCTAATCTTCACCTGTTCGATCGCTTCGGCGAGTCGCAAATTCTTCGTCTGGCCCGAGAGTATGTCGAGCGAGTTCCCCAATGTAACTCCGGCGTTGATCATCGCGGAGAGCTGGCGGAAGAAGATGACCTTGTCTCGCAGAGGAACCGTCCCCATTTTCTTCAATCTGTCGAGAAGCGAACCTTCGGCGCCGGGTGAACCGGCGCTCTTCTCGATTTTTATCGGAAAGAGTCCCCGCTGACGCAGAGCGCTCACGACGCCCTCCTGGTTTGCTGCGGAGAGGAGTCCTTCTACTATTTTTCCGTCTGCGGATCGTGCTTTATATTTAAAGTTCATGAGCGCCCCTCCACTTTGTATACCATAATAGTACAGTACGTTTCTCTCAAATAATTTATTGATAATTGGCATTCTAACAAAATGAACTCTTTTTTGAAATGAGCCTTAAGGTTCATCGTGCGTGTTATCCGTACAAAATTCTCTGAAGATCCTTCGGATCGTAGGCGTATGTAAGCGCGACTTCCAGGGGAAGGAGTCCTTTTGTCACTTTTTCCGCCAGCGACTGCTCCATGGTGCGCATGCCGATGCTCGATCCGGTCTGGATGAGGGTCTTTATCTGGTTGGTCTTCCCCTCCTTTATGCAGTTCCGCACGGCCGGGTTGGCGAGGAGGATCTCCGTGGCGACGGTTCTGCCGCCGTCGGGTCGTGGTATGAGCTGCTGCGAACAGATACCGACGAGGACGGAGGCGAGCTGGATGCGTATCTGCTGCTGCTGGTGCGGGGGAAAGACGTCGATGATGCGGTCGACCGACTGCGCGGCATCCTGCGTGTGTAGCGTGGCGAAGACGAGGTGCCCCGTTTCGGCGGCGGTGATGGCGGCGGCGACGGTTTCAAGGTCGCGCATTTCGCCGATGAGGATGACGTCGGGGTCCTGCCTGAGCGCACGTTTGAGGGCTTCGGCGAAGCTCTCGGTGTCGATGCCCACCTGCCGCTGGTGGACGATGCACTTGTCGGAGAAATAGACGTACTCGACGGGGTCTTCAATCGTGATGATGTGCTCCCTGCGAGTGGTGTTGATCATCTGGAGGAGCGCGGCGAGCGTGGAGCTTTTTCCGTGGCCGGTGGGGCCGGTTACCAGGAAGAGCCCTCTGCGATGCGTGGAAATTTCTTTGAGCGTCTGCGGCAGTCCGAGTTCGTCCAGGGTGCGGATACGCATGGGAATGAGACGAAGCGCCAGCCCCATTCTGCCGGACTCGAAGTAGGCGTTGCCGCGGAAACGGGCCTCTTCTCCGTCAGGCGACCGGAATGAGAAGCTGAAGTCGTGCTCGCGGCTCTTTCGGAATTTCTCCATCTCCTCGGGGGAAAGCAGGTGTTGCAGCGCTTCCTCCATGTCTTCCCTGGAGAGCGAGGGGAAATCGGCGAGGGGACGAAGCTCTCCGTCTACGCGGAAGCTTGGCGGAAGTCCTTCGCTGATGTGAAGATCGCTTGCTCCCCGAACCGATACTTCGGCCAGCAGTTCGTCTATCCGCACGAGGTATCCTCTCCTTCCGTCATGAGAACGTCGTGGTCAACACGTCTTCGACACTCGAAACACCGGCGGCTATCTTCCGTACTCCCGACTCTCTCAGCGTTGTCATGCCCAGGCGTATCGCTTCTTTCCGTATGACGTCGGCGCTTGCGCCGCCGACGATGAGCTCCCGGATCGATTCCGTGAGCAGCATAATCTCGAAAATCGCGCTCCGCCCTTTGTAGCCCGTTCCGCGGCAATCGTTGCACCCCACGGGACGGTACCCGCGTGTGTCGATAGGGAGGCCGAGTGTTTTGCAGACCGGCTCCGGAATAATGTACTCCTCCTTGCACGAGGGGCAGAGAGTGCGGACAAGACGCTGCGCGATGACGGCGAGCAGGGAGGAGGCAACAAGGAAGGGGGCGATCCCCATGTCTATGAGACGGATCGACGCGCTTGGAGCGTCGTTGGTGTGCAGTGTAGAGAGTACAAGGTGTCCGGTGAGGGCTGCGCGTATGGCAAGCTGGGCCGTTTCGCCGTCGCGGATTTCGCCGACCATTATCTTGTCGGGGTCCTGACGGAGAATCGAACGGAGCGTGGAGTTGAACGTAAGCCCGGCGCGTTCGTTGACCTGCACCTGTCCGATACCGAAGAGCGTGTACTCTACCGGGTCCTCCACTGTGACGATGTTCACCTCCGGCTTGTTGATCTGTTCGAGTACGGAATAGAGGGTGGTGGACTTTCCGCTTCCGGTAGGGCCGGTAACGAGGACAATACCGTAGGGCGCTTCGCAGATGTAATCGAGCTTCTGTTTGTCGTCGTCTTCGAGGCCGAGTTTTTTGAGGCCAACCATGGCGTTCTCCTGGTCAAGGATTCGGATGACGATCTTTTCCCCGTAGATTGTCGGGAGCGAGGAGATACGAAGGTCGACTCTGCGTCCGAGTATTCTTATGAGTATTCGTCCGTCCTGAGGTTTTCGCTTCTCGGAGATGTCCATCCCGGACATGATCTTGAGCCGCGAGGAGACGGCGGGGTGGAGGTTTTTTTGAAAGTCGAGAGCATTGAAGAGCTGCCCATCGATTCGATAGCGCACACGGGTATTCTTTTCAAACGGTTCGATGTGGATGTCAGAACAGTTTTCGCGGACTGCCTGTTCGATGATATTGTTGACGAGCTGGATGACCGGGGCATCGTCGGGTGTTGTTGCGCCCATGGCCTGCGTGAGGTCGACGTCGCGCGGGGAGGAATCCATGAATTCGAGGTTGGCGCCTTCAAGCGATTCCTGTATTGAGTACAGACGATCAAGGTTTCGCTCCAGCTCCGTGGGCGAAACGATTCCGATACGCAGCTCCATACCGGAGATCATCCGAATTTCGTCCTGCGCTAGAACATCAAGGGGATCCGCCATGGCGACCAGAAGCGTATTCCCGTCTTCGACCGCGAGAGGAACAACTTGAAGACGTTTTGCCACGCCTTGGGGTACCATTCGCAACGCTTCTGGCATTGGCCGATAGCGGGAAAGCGAGTATATTTGGAGCCTGAGCTGCGTCGCCAACGCCTCCATCAACTTGCCTTCAGTTATGATTTTTCTATGAAGCAGCAGCTCCCCAAGCTTCAAGCCGGAACTTTTCTGCTCCTTGAGCGCGGATTGCAGCTGCTCGTCGGAGATTGCTCCGGACAGTACAAGAATATCTCCCAGTCGAGGCGATTTTGTCATGCTCTCTCCCCTTTATCTCGATGACATGTTTGATGCTGCGGGATTGTATGGGACGATAATAGCGTAAAAGAGGGAAATGCACAACGAGAGGGGAAGTACCGCTCCAGATTTGTCAACGCCTATAGAAGCGAGATGCAAAAAAGCAGGAAGCCGTCCCGAGGGTTTCCCCTGGACGGCTTCCTGTGTTTTTTCAAAAGGATTTCCGGCGGCGACCTGCTCTCCCACGGATAGCCTCCGCAGTACCATCGGCGCTGGAGGGCTTGACTGCCGGGTTCGGCATGGAACCGGGTATGACACCTCCGCTGTGACCACCGAAAATCC
>JAHDKR010000058.1 GCA_018436785.1 Synergistaceae bacterium
GATCCGCGCGCGGCATGTTTCCATGCGCGCTTCGCGCTGGAGGCTGCTGTGCACTGGCTTTTCAGGCGCGACCCGGCGCTTCGGATGCCGTACGACGACAGCCTCGGCGCGCTGCTCCACGAGCCCACCTTTCAGAATCTGCTTCCGCAGGCGGTCTTTCAGAAGGCGCGGGTGATCCAGCGCATGGGAAATCGCGCCGTGCACGACACCCGTCCGGTTCGCCCGTCGGACGCCATGCTCGCGGTGAAGGAGCTGTTCCACGTCTGCTACTGGCTGACGCGAACCTACGCTCCCGGCGCCGTACTGCCCGACGCCGCGTGGCGGGATGATCGAGTGCCAGAGGCAAGGGGCGGGGACGCGGTTCCGCGCGCTGAACTTGAAGCGCTTGAGGAAAAGCTTGCCGGGCAGAGCAGACTTGCCCTCGAAGAGCGGAGGGAGCGCGACGCGCTGGACGCGGAGGTGCGCGAGCTGCGTGCACGGCTGGCGGAAATCCGCGCCGCGAGCGAAGCCGTCCCCGATATGCACGACTACTCGGAGGCCGAAACGCGGCGCTGGCTGATCGACGCGGAGCTGCGCCGAGCCGGGTGGCCGCTCGACAGTCCCCGCGACCGGGAATACCGGGTTACGGGGATGCCGAACGCACAGGGCGAGGGGTTCGCTGACTACGTTCTCTGGGGCGACGACGGGAAACCTCTGGCCGTGGTGGAGGCGAAGCGGACGACCGCGGACCCCGCCGCGGGACGCCAGCAGGCGAAGCTGTACGCCGACTGCCTTGAGGCGATGCACGGGCAGCGGCCGGTGATCTTCTTCACCAACGGGTACGAGACATGGCTGTGGGACGACGCATTCTATCCGCCGCGCACGGTGGCGGGGTTCTTCACGAAGGACGAGCTGGCGCGGCTGATCCTGCGCCGTTCGCAGCGGGGGGCGCTCGACGTGGCGCAGGTGCGGGACGCCATCGTCGAACGCTACTATCAGAAGCGCGCCATCGGCAGCATCTTCGCGCAGTTCGCGGCATCGCGGCGCAAGGCGCTGCTCGTGATGGCGACGGGGACGGGCAAGACGCGCACGGCCATCGCTCTGGTGGACGCGCTGCAGCGGGCCGGATGGGTGAAGCGCGCGCTCTTTCTGGCGGACCGGGTTTCTCTGGTGCATCAGGCGGTGAACGCCTTCAAGAGGCACTTGCCGGAGTCGAGCCCCGTGAACCTGGTGACCGACAAGGAGGCCGAAGGGCGCGTCTTCGTCTGCACCTATCCGACGATGATGGGGCTGATCGACACGACGGACGGGGAGGCGGCGCGCTTCGGGCCGGGGCACTTCGACCTCGTGATCATCGACGAGGCCCACCGTTCGGTCTACCAGAAGTACGGCGCGATCTTCCGCTACTTCGACTCGCTGCTCGTGGGACTGACGGCGACGCCGCGCGACGACGTGGACAAGAACACCTACGACCTCTTCGAGCTGGAGCCGGGCGTGCCGACCGACGCCTACGAGCTGGAGACGGCGGTTGCCGACGGTTTCCTCGTCCCGTACAAGGTGCGGAAGCCGGAGCTGAAGTTTCCCCGCGAGGGGATCGTCTACGATTCCCTGACGGACGAAGAGAAGGCCCAGTGGGAGAGTCTGGACTGGGGGGAGGAAACGGAGGAGCGTGGGCTTCCCGAGAGGGTGAACGCCTCGGCGGTGAACAGCTGGCTCTTCAACTGCGATACGGCGGACAAGGCGCTCGGGTACCTGATGAAGCACGGGCATACGGTGAAGGGCGGCGACCGGCTCGCCAAGACGATTCTCTTCGCCCGGAACCATGAGCATGCTCAGTTCGTCGAACGGTGCTTCGACGCACACTACCCGCACTACGCGGGGAGCTTCGCGCGCGTGATCGACAACTACGCAAGGTATCCGCAGAGCCTGATCGACGACTTCGCCCAACCCGACAAGCCGCCGCACATAGCCATCTCCGTGGACATGCTGGACACCGGCATCGACATCCCCGAGGTGGCGAATCTCGTCTTCTTCAAGCCGGTGTACTCCAGGATCAAGTTCTGGCAGATGATCGGGCGCGGCACGCGGCTCTGTCCGGATCTCTTCGGGCCGGGGCGCGACAAGGAGGACTTCCGCATCTTCGACTTCTGCGGCAACTTCGAGTTCTTCGGCGAGAACCCGGAGGGGATGGAAGCGACCGACGCCGCTCCGCTCGGAGTGCGGCTCTTCCGCTCGCGTGTGCGGCTGCTGGAGCACGTCAGGAAGACCCCCGAACTGGACCCCGAAGGCTCGCTTGACGGCGCGCTTGTGCGCGTGCTGCACGGCGAGGTGGCGGCGATGAATCCGCGGAACTTCATCGTGCGGATGCACCTTCAGGCGGTGGAGCGTTTCCGGAAGCGCGAGGCGTGGAACGCGCTCTCCGGGGACGACTATGAACTGCTGCACCGCGAGGTCGCGGGGCTTCCGGTCGGGGTGGAGGAGGACGTGATCGAGGCGCGGCTGTTCGATCTGACGGCGCTCTCCATGCAGCTTGCGCTCGTCGAGGGGGAGCGAGGCGGGTTCGAGCGGCGCAGGCGGCGCGTGACGGAGATCGCGGCGCTGCTGGAGGAGAAGGCCGCGATTCCGGCGGTGAAGGCGCAGTTGGCCTATCTTGCGGCGCTGCAGGAGGTTTCATTCTGGGAAGGGGTTACGCTCGATATGCTGGAGGAGATGCGTCTCCGTCTGCGCGGGCTGGTCGTCTTTCTCGATAGGAGGAAACGCACGCTGGTGTACACCGACTTCGAGGACGAGCTGCTCGACGAAGGGGACGAGTTTTGCCCCGCCATGCCGAAGATGACGGGCGCGCAGTACGAGAAGAAGGTGAAGGACTATCTTCGCACCCACCTGGACCACATCGTCATCCACCGGCTGCGCGCCAACATGCCGCTGACGCCGACCGACCTGGAGGAGCTGGAGCGGACGCTCGCGGCGATAGGCGAGGAGGACGGAGGAGCGCTTCTCGAGGGGATGCTCGCGCGGAGCAACGCGCCGTCGCTCGCGTGGTTCGTCCGTACTCTGGTAGGGATGGACCGGGCCGCGGCGCAGGCCGCCTTCTCTGCGTTCCTGAACGACCGCAGCCTGACCCCGCAGCAGATCCGCTTCGTCGAGACGATCATCGACCAGCTCACGGCGCACGGCGTGATGGAACCGTCAGCCCTCTACGAGCCGCCGTTCACCCGCATCGACTCGGGCGGTCCCGACGCCCTCTTCGACGGC
>JAHDKR010000009.1 GCA_018436785.1 Synergistaceae bacterium
AGCTCGTCGGGCTCATAACCCGAAGGTCGCAGGTTCGAATCCTGCCCCCGCAACCAATTTGGCGGTGTAGCTCAGATGGCTAGAGCATGCGGTTCATACCCGCAGTGTCACTGGTTCGATTCCAGTCACCGCCACCACAAAAGACAAAAGTAAAAGGCGGAGAAAATCTCCGCCTTTTTTTCCTTTTCAGGAGGTCGCCGTGACTTCAAAAGAGAAGGTTTCTCAATTAAAAACCATCCCTTATTCTCATTCTCAGGAGCGTTTACGCACAATTTTCCATGATATCGGCATCCGCCAGGGGTGGTGGCGCACTGACCGCCCGATGTTGCTCGCCGTCTCCGGCGGGAGCGACTCCATGGCGCTCATGTGGTTTTTCCATACCCTGTGGGAAGGACATTGTATCGTTGCGCATCTCAATCACGGTATCAGAGGTGAAAGCGCGGACAAGGATCAGCGCTTCGTCGAGGAGATTGCTACCCGTTTTTCATTTCCCGTGGAAAGCGCTTCGTACCCCATACCTGAACTCCTTGAACGGGGGGAATCGCTTGAAGACGGCGCACGGCGTATTCGTTACGAATTCCTCGAAAAGACAATGAAGCAAACAGGCGCTTGTGGAGTAGCCGTCGCGCATACTTCAGATGATTCCGCGGAGACGTTTTTAATGAATCTGATGAGGGGAACAGGAGTCCGAGGATTGGTCGGCGTCCCTGAACTAAGAGACTCCTTTATCAGACCTCTCCTCGCCTTTTCGAAGAATTATCTCAAGGAAATTCTCGAGTTTCACGGAATCCCGTGGCGGGAGGATCTTTCAAATAGAGACAATGCATACACACGAAACCGGGTACGTAATTCTCTGATTCCATTTCTACAAAAAGAATTCAACCCAAGGGTAAAAGAAGGAATCCTTGGTATAGCAGAGGACATGAAACATTTCCGGGAGAACGAAGAAGAAATGCAATCCGCACTCGTCGATCTCCTGGAAAGACGCGTTCCCTTTACTGAGTACGCCTGTTCTTTACAGGCAATGCGCTCGCTCGACGAGCAGACGTGTGCGGTGTTCGTCAGAGGGGTTGGAGCCAGGCTCGGACTTCGAACGCTTTCCCGTGACAGGACAAACACCCTCTGCCGACTTGTTCATAAATCTTCGCGGTGGTGTTTCCAGTGGCAAAAAGAGATCGTTCTTTTCTGCAGTTTTCACCTTGTCGCATGGATTGACCCTGCTATACTAGTTCAGTCTGCCGGCGCCTCCCCATCCTCTTTTGCTCTTGAAGAACAATCCGGTTTCTTTGAATGGGGAAAGTGGCTTTTTTCTTGGAAGAGGGAATGGGCATCCGCAAGTAATTACGGTACAATGGGGGCCGTATTTCCAAACAGCGAGAGGATTGAGGTTGTCCCTTTTGCGCTGTTCAGAAAAGCAATCCGGAAGAGAGATATTCCCGAATGGGCTGTGTCTCTCTTTCCGGTGGTGTATTCTGATCGAATGCAGTGGCTTCCCTACTGGCAGGGAAGCGGTCGCTGGGAAAGTCTGCACGACGTTGCGATTCGTATTTCTGCAAAATACCTGCAGAACATTGATGAAAGGAAAAGGTGACGTAACGACAATGGAGTATCAAATTTCTGCGATTCTCCTTTCACAGGAAGAATTGGCTGCCCGCGTCCGGGAGATAGGAGAGACGATCGGACGCGATTATGCCGGTAAAGAATTGGTAGTCGTAGGCATCCTCAAGGGAGCTGTTATTTTTCTTTCCGACTTGGTGAGGGCAGTTCCTGCCGACGTCAACATAACTTTGGATTTCATGGCTGTCTCTTCCTATGGGGATTCCACGAAGACCAGCGGTATTGTTCGTATTGTAAAGGATCTGGATGGCAGCATCAAAGACAAAGATGTACTGCTGGTAGAGGATATTGTTGACACCGGACTCACCCTGTCATATCTTGTGAAGATGATGCGGGAACGCCAACCGAAGAGCGTTCGTGTGTGCGCACTGCTCGATAAAGAGGAACGACGTAAGGTACATGTGGATGTCGATTACAGAGGCTTTCCCATACCGGACGAGTTCGTCGTAGGGTATGGGCTTGATTATGGCGGACGCTGGCGTCATCTGCCCGCTATTTATACAATCGAACAGAAGTAACTATTTACAATACTATTTTTAGTCAGGAGGCGGCTATAATTTGGGCCGATTGGTAAAAAATCTTGGTTTATACCTCATACTCATTGTACTTGTCGTGAGTCTGGTCAACGTATTTCTCTCGCCGACACAGGGGCCTCAGCAAGTTCAGGAGATAGGGTACAGCACGTTTCTCTCCGAAGTTACAGCCGGGAGAGTTTCAAATGTCCTGGTACGCGAAAACTCCATCAAAGGCAGATTTTCCGACGGTAAAGAGTTTGTCTCATACGTGGTCGGAATAGGCGATTTGGCGAAGGAAGTCGCTCAAAAGGGCGTCGCCGTGGAGGTTGAACCCCCGCAACGAACTCCTTGGTGGGCAAATATGCTCTCTTCACTCTTCCCGACCCTGCTGCTGATTGGCGTGTGGATTTTCTTTCTTTACAACATGCAGGGCGGGGGCGGCAAGGTGATGAACTTCGCCAAAAGCAAGGCGAAGCTCTTCATTGACAACCGCCCGAAAGTCACATTTAAAGACGTCGCCGGGTGCGACGAGTCGAAAGAAGAGCTTTCAGAAGTCGTCTACTATCTTCGGGATCCTTCCCGTTTCACCGCCCTCGGCGCCAGAGTCCCTCGCGGAGTTCTGCTGCTTGGACCTCCTGGTACCGGGAAAACGCTGCTCGCCCGTGCTTGCGCCGGCGAAGCGGATGTTCCTTTTTTCAGCGTGAGCGGATCGGACTTCGTCGAGATGTTCGTCGGCGTAGGAGCCGCCCGTGTTCGGGATCTTTTCGAGCAAGCCAGGAAATATCAACCCTGTATCATTTTTATCGACGAAATGGATGCAGTTGGCCGTCACAGAGGCGCTGGACTCGGCGGAGGACACGACGAACGCGAGCAGACGCTCAACCAGCTTCTGGTTGAACTTGACGGGTTTGACGAGACTACGGGGATTATCCTGATCGCAGCTACCAACCGGCCCGATATCCTCGACCCGGCGTTGCTGCGCCCCGGTCGTTTCGACAGACATATCGTTGTCGACAGACCCGACGTTAAAGGACGAGAGGCTATTCTTGACGTTCACGTCCGCGAAAAGAAGCTTGCGAACGACGTCGACCTTGCCGTCCTCGCGCGTCGAACACCGGGTTTTGTCGGCGCCGATCTTGCCAACCTTGTAAACGAAGCTGCGCTTTTAGCCGCACGCACGGGTGAAAAAGAGATCAAAATGAAAGATTTCGAAGAGGGCATCGACCGTGTCATAGCCGGCCCGGAAAGGAAGAGTCGCCTCGTCAGCGATAAAGAGAAACTAATAATCGCATACCATGAAACGGGGCACGCGCTTGTTGCGAAACGAATTCCTTCATGCGATCCGGTTCATAAAATATCGATAATCCCCCGAGGACACATGGCATTGGGGTACACGCTCCAGCTCCCCGAGGAGGATCGCTTCCTCATGTCGAAAAACGAACTCCTCGACAAAATTTGCGTTCTTTTCGGCGGCAGAGTTGCCGAGGAACTCAGGTTCGGGGACGTAACTACCGGTGCGAGCAACGACCTCGAACGGGCGACACAGATTGCCCGACAAATGGTTACCGAATTCGGCATGAGCGAGAAGCTCGGACTTGTAAAACTGGGACATAAACACAATGAAGTATTCCTTGGCAGAGATATCGGAGAAGAAAGAAACTACAGCGACGCGATCGCGTACGCTATCGACCAGGAAGTCAAGGCAATCATAGACTCCTGTTATGAGAAAGTCCGAAACATCCTTGTGGAGAACTCGGAAGAAATGGAAAAAATAGCAAAAACACTTCTCGAAAAAGAGATCATTGAGGGGAAGGAACTCAACGCTCTTCTTGGTCTGGAGAATCCTGAAGAAGAAAAGGTTGTAGGACCAGAAGAAGAAGAACGCACTGAGACGCAAGAGACCATCGCCGAAGAAAATCCTGTCGGCGAAAGTAAGAACAGCGACGCCGCAACCAACGCGGCTATATAACGGAAAAACTGGGAATACCGTGTCTTCAGAAGGATCCGGGAACGGGCGCAACGCTCTCCCCGGATCCCTCTTTTCTTTCACTTGGGGGTGGATTCCGTATGTTCATTGAAAAGAAGTTTGAACTCCACTCTGATTGGGCCCCCTCCGGGGATCAGCCGCAAGCGATTGAAACGCTCGCGGCTGGTGTTGCCCAAGGCCTTCGATTCCAGACCCTTATGGGTGTGACAGGAAGCGGAAAAACGTTCACCGTAGCAAATGTAATAGCCTCCGCACAACGTCCTGTTCTTGTCCTTGCACACAACAAGACGCTTGCCGCCCAACTTTACAGCGAATTCAAGGCGTTCTTTCCCCGGAACGCAGTGCATTATTTTGTCAGCTACTATGACTACTACCAGCCGGAGGCGTATGTTCCCTCCACGGACACGTACATCGAGAAAGACGCCTCGGTAAATGAAAGAATTGAGCGTCTGAGACTTGCTGCAACAAAGGCGCTCATTGAACGCCGCGATGTCATAGTAGTGGCCAGCGTTTCCTGTATATACGGTCTCGGTTTAAAAGAAGCGTATGAAAGCGTCATCTTTCCTTTTGCAGTGGGTGAACAGTGGGAGCGCCGCGCTTTCCTTGAAAAGCTGCTGGAGAACTACTACGACAGGAATGATATTGTCCTCGAACCCGGCAAATTCCGAGCCAGGGGCGATATTGTCGAAATTTTTCCCGCATACGGAGAGAGAGCCCTGCGAATCGCTTTTTTTGATGAAGAGATTGAACGAATCGACGAATTCGACCCCGTCTCCGGAAAGGTGATTGAAAATCTGGAAAAGGCCTCCATATTCCCTGCGCAGCATTACGTAACCGACAGGGACGCCATCTCGAATGCTGTGGAGCCGATTCAAACGGAGATGGAGCTTCAGGCGGCTGAGTTTGAAAAACAGGGCAAGTTTCTTGAGGCGCAGCGGATTCGTATGCGCACTCTCTATGATCTTGAAATGCTCCGTGAAACCGGGTACTGCTCCGGGATAGAAAACTACTCCCGTTATCTTGACGGAAGGAATCCGGGCGAACCCCCGGGGACGATGATCGATTTCTTCCCCGAGGACTTTTTATTGGTCGTCGACGAATCGCATATAACGCTGCCTCAGGTACGGGGGATGTTCAACGGCGACAGGGCAAGAAAGCTCACGCTCGTTGAGAACGGGTTTCGTCTTCCATCGTGTCTGGATAACCGGCCTTTGGAGTGGAAGGAGTTTGAGCAACATATCAACCAGGCGATCTTCGTTACGGCTACTCCCGGCGATTATGAAATGCAGGTTTCCGGAAAGATGGTGGAGCAGGTTATACGCCCCACGGGCGTCGTTGATCCCGAAGTAGAAATTCTTCCCGCCAAGGGGCAGGTTGACGACCTCATATCCCGTCTGCGCGATATCGTCCGCAACGGACAGCGGGCTCTTGTCACCACGCTCACGAAGAAGTCCTCAGAAGACCTCGCGGAATACCTTGCGGAGCTTCGCCTCAAGGTAAAGTACATACATTCGGAACTGAATGCCTTCGAGCGCGCGGAACTCATTCGAGATCTCCGCACAGGCGATATCTCCGTTCTGGTTGGCATTAATCTCCTGAGGGAAGGTATGGACCTTCCCGAGGTTGCGCTTGTTGCCATTCTCGACGCAGACAGGGAAGGCTTTCTCAGATCCTATCGCTCGCTCATTCAGATGATGGGGCGGGCGGCTCGAAACATCTGCGGCAAGGTTATTCTCTATGCTGACGAGATCACTGAGAGTATCAGGAAATCGGTGGATGAAACAGTTCGAAGGCGCAGACTGCAGATGAAGTATAATGAAGAAAACAATATTACACCTATCACAATACAAAAAGAGATTGTACATCTTCTCCCGGAAGAGCTCCTTGAGGATCAGCCCACGGGGAAAGGCCGTGGCGGAGCAGAAACGTTCAAAGAACTCTCGGTACCGGACATGGAAAAGATGATGTGGCAGGCCGTTGAACGGCTTGATTTTGAGAAGGCGGCCCGCATCAGGGACGCCCTTGCTTCGCTTGAAGGGAATGAATGGAACCGTGTCGCAATGGATACACATAAAAGGAGCACGAGAACACAATCTAAAAAACGTAGACGTTGATCTGCCCCGCGAGCAGCTGATCGTCATAACGGGACCGTCCGGTTCCGGAAAATCGTCGCTTGCCTTCGATACGCTCTATGCAGAAGGGCAACGAAGATATGTCGAGTCTCTTTCAGCATACGCGAGACAGTTTCTTGGAGTACAAAAAAAGCCCGACGTTGATGACATTTCGGGACTTTCTCCCGCCATATCAATAGAACAGAAAGGGACGTCGCACAATCCTCGTTCGATCGTAGGAACGGTTACGGAAGTGTACGACTATCTCCGGCTTCTCTTCGGCAGAGTAGGGACGCCGTATTGCCCTTCGTGCGGGAAGCCTGTTCTTCGTCATACTCTTGACGAGATTATTAACTATCTCCTGCAGGACTTCTCCGAGAAACGTTTGGAAATCCTTGCCCCGCTTGTTCGAGGGAAAAAAGGCGAGTTTCGCAACCTCTTCGCCCAGACGCGGGAGAAGGGATTTCTTCGTGTTCGTGTCGACGGCGCTGTGCTCTGGCTTGAAGAAGAAATTTCGCTCGATAAGAACAAGCGACACTCTATAGAGGCCGTCATCGACCGTCTTCGTATACGTGAGGACCGCCGTTCACGGATAGCTGAAGCCATTGAAACTGCATTCTCCTTAAGCGACGGATACGTTCTTCTCCTCGACGAAGAGGGGAACGAAAGAGTTCTCACGGAGAAATTTGCCTGCGCTGACTGCGAACTTACCTTTCCGGAGATAGAACCGAGACTTTTCTCTTTCAATACGCCCTACGGAGCCTGCCCCGACTGTTCCGGCCTGGGGAGCCATCAGTATTTTGCCGAGGAACTGGCAGTTGATCCAGGAAGGACTATCACCGACGGAGCCATTTTGCCATGGAAGAAAAAACACTATATGCTCACAAAACTGGAGAAGTTTGCGAAACATAACGACTGGGATCTTTCGTCGCCCTACGGGGAATTGCCCGAACACGTTCGGTCGTTTATTCTCTACGGAACCGATGAGCGTATCCCTTTGACGTTCAGAGAGAATGGCGAAGAAAAAAACTACATGGGCCGTTACGAAGGGCTGCTGAACTGGCTTGAATCCCGCTGGAAGGAAACAGAATCCGAAGGCGTAATCGAAGAGCTGGAGACATACCGCGCAGATGATCTTTGCCAATCCTGCAAAGGGCTCAGGCTGCGCCCCGAGGCTCTTTACGTCCGCCTTGGAGGATACGGTATCGGCGACCTTATATCAATGCCTGTCGACTCTCTCCGCCAAACGCTGGAAACAATCTCCTTCACGTCTGCCGAGGAACATGTCGTACACCAAGTATTGCTGGAAATAAAAAAACGCCTCGACTTCCTCTCCGATGTTGGAGTGGGCTATCTTTCTCTGCTACGCCGCGCCGATACCCTCAGCGGGGGAGAGAGCCAGAGAATCCGCCTTGCCACTCAGATAGGCTCGAAGTTGAGCGGCGTTCTCTACGTTCTTGACGAACCGACAATTGGTCTTCACTCACGGGACACGGAAAAACTCGTCAGAACACTTGAAGCCATCCGAGATCTTGGCAATACTGTCGTCGTCGTTGAACACGACAGAGAGACGATGACGGCGGCCGATTCGATCATTGAAATGGGGCCCGGCGCCGGAGAAGGGGGCGGCAGTATCGTCTTCTCCGGAAGCTATGAAGACGCCTTGCATTCAACACATCTGACAGGCCCTTATCTTCGGGGCGAGCGAACCGCTGTGATAGGGGAGGGCAGACGGACTCCCAAAGGCTGGCTGACAGTAAAGGGCGCATCACACAACAATCTACAGGGAATCGACGTTTCGTTCCCGACAGGTGTCTTTGTCTCAGTCACCGGAGTCTCCGGCTCGGGAAAGAGCAGCATGGTACATGACGTACTCTACAAAGGTCTCAGAAGGCTTTTGGACAGGGACTTCCGGGAAAGGGCCGGCAATCATCTGACGATCGAAGGGAGCGAACAGTTCAGGAACGTCATCCTTGTCGACCAAAGTCCTATAGGGCGGACCCCACGTTCTAACCCTGCAACGTATACGGGACTTTTCACACTCATACGGGAGCTCTTTTCGGGGCTTCCCGAATCGCGCCTGCGCGGTTTTGCGCCGGGGCGATTCAGTTTCAACGTCAAGGGCGGAAGATGCGAAGCATGCGGCGGCGGCGGCGTCACCAAAGTTTCAATGCTCTTCCTCCCCGACGTCTACGTGCCGTGTGAAGTGTGCGGGGGGAAGAGATATAATCACGAGACCCTTGAAGTAAAATTCAAAGGAAAATCCATTGCCGATGTCCTTGATATGACTGTAGATGAAGCGTATGCTTTCTTTCGTGATATACCACGGATTGCTTCCAAACTTCAGTTGATCGCAGAGGCCGGGTTGGGGTATATCCGCCTTGGCCAGTCCGCACTCACTCTGAGCGGAGGAGAAGCGCAGAGAGTCAAACTCTCCAAAGAGTTGAGCAAACGCTTCAGCGGCCCTACACTTTACCTCCTCGACGAACCGACTACAGGTCTCTTTTACACAGATGTTGAGAAACTGCTCCACATCATCAATAAAATAGTCGACAACGGCAACACTGTCATTTTGATCGAGCATAACCTGGACGTTCTGCTCTCCTCCGACTACATCGTTGACCTGGGACCGGAAGGGGGGAGCGGAGGAGGCCGTCTCGTCGCAACCGGAACCCCTGAAGATATCATGACGGGAGAGAAGGGACATACCGCATACTATCTGCAAGAATATGCGAAGCAAATCGCCGAAAGGGTGAAAAAGAGTGGAAAAAAGAATGGACCGAACTCCGGACAAAAGAGTTCGAAGCGCGCCGAAAAACGAGGAGAAACGGAATTATCGCAAATCAGTTCCACCGAGAGGAGAACGAAGCGAAGAGAAGCGAAGTGAGGATATTCAATGGGGAAGGCAGGTCGTCCTCCAGCTTTTGAAGGAATCGCCTGACAAAGTGCAGAAGGTCTATCTCGGTAAAAATGTGAGCGACCGTTTTTCGCTCCAGATAGGCGATTTGGCAGAAAAAGGGAAAGTCACCGTCTTGAGAGTAACGCCTGAAGCGCTCACCGATATGTGCGGAACCAATAATCATCAGGGGGTGGCCTGCAGAAGCGGAGATGTATCGATGCTTGAGCTGCAGGATATTCTTCCTCTTCTTGACGGGAAGAAAGGGCCTGTACTTCTTGTGCTCCTTGATCACGTCCAGGATCCCCACAACCTCGGGGCTGTTGTGCGTACTGCCGAGGCTTGCGGGGCAATGGCAGTCATCTTCCCTAAAAGACGCGCCGCCCTTCCAGGAGGGACTGTCGTCAAAGTAAGCGCCGGAGCGGCATTACGCGTTCCCATGGTGGCAGTAACGAATGTTGCACAAACAGTCAGAGAGATCCAACAGAACGGATTCTGGACTATAGGGCTGGATAATAAGAACGGCCGCTCGCTCTGGTCGGAGACCATGCCGGAAAAGACCCTGCTTGTAGTAGGCGCGGAGGGGGAGGGACTCTCCCGTCTTGTGGCGGAAACGTGCGATGAGACCGTCCGGATACCGGTTGCCGGTGCAACAGGTTCACTGAACGCAAGCGTCGCTTGCGCCGTCGGAATGTTTGAATGGGCGAGGAAGTGGGGGGCGCAATCCTAGTTCTCTTTCAGTATCACAAAAAATGCCGGTTCGGGGAGCTATCCCTGAACCGGCATTTTTACAACATCTGATTATTACGATTAATTACTCTGCGTACCCAAGGTTTTTAGCTTCTTCTTTGTGCCCGAGCTCCCACAACGTTTTGCGGTAAATCTCGAGGTATACTTTCCCTTCGGGAGTCTTGTTGCACTCCTCAAGAACGAGTTGCTGACCGATAGCCCGAGCTTTTTTCTGATCCTCAAGACTCCAGCTCACTATCTGAAGGTTCGGCATGGTTTTCCACTTCTCCCGCGACTTGATCTCATGTACATAGACCATCGCCGAAAGATATCGGATACGATCCCGTGCAACCATGACGATATCCTTGTAGTTCTGGGGTAGCGCATTCCACTTGTCGGGATTGACCACCAGCGGGAAATACTCGCACGTACCGTTCTGCAACGCAGGGTCAAGAACATAGTTGGCAACCTCGTGGAGGCCCATACGCATATTCTCATCCCAGAATGTCCACTCGGCGGCATCAAGGTTCTTCGTCTGCAGAGCCGTATAAATTTCCGGGCCGGAGAGCGAAACGGTAGTCGCACCAAGGGCGCTGTAATAGCGGGCGCCAAAACCGGACGTACGGATCTTCTTCCCCTCGATATCCTCCAGAGTGTTTATCGGAACGACGGAGATAAGCTGTTCATTGATGGGGCTGACCATAGCATGTCCAAGGTATGTTATGCCATATTTCGCATACAACTTTTCAAAATAGGGGAAAAGTTGTTCGACGAGATATGCGCCTTCCGCATAGGTACTCAGAGGACATCCGGGCAGAGTCGTCAGGGTGAAACCGGTATCCTTCCCCGTCCAGTAGGCGCTGTACACCATCGAAGCATCGATAACGCCGTTCGCCAAGAAATCAAAGGATTCGAAAACGGGGAAAAGAACCCCGGCCGCGTACGGTTCGATAACGAACTCACCGCCGGAGAGCGTTTTCACCGTTTCGCAAAAAACCTCCGCTATTCGCTGCTGTTCCGTTCCGGGACTGGCATGCGTCACTAATCTCCAGTTCACTTTCGCCGCAAAAGCCGCGCTTACACCTGTGCATAGTATAGCTATGGTTAAGAGTACCGCGAGAGTCTTTTTCATCCTTCAAATACCTCCTTTTCTGGAATCGTTTTGCTTTTGATTGTTCAGCTTCAGTTCCACAACTTCTCCTCACTCTCTCTGAACAAACCTCCCTGAAATACCACCTCCTTTCCTCATCTACATACCAAGAACATACCTCGGAAGCCATAGAACTATGGACGGATAGAGGAATATCAGCGTGATGCATACAATCTGGAGCAGCAAAAAAGGTACGCTGGCCTTGTATATATCAACAATATCAATATCTTCCGGCGTACACCCCTTGAGATAAAAAAGGCTGAAACCAAACGGAGGAGATAAATATGCCGTCTGAAGAAGAACATTGAAAACAAGGCCAACCCATAGCGGATCAAAACCGAGTCGCGCCAGAATTGGAGCAACAATAGGAACTGCAAGGAAAATAATCGCACCGGGCTCCAGAAACATCCCGAGGATGAATATGAAAACGGCGGATACGAAAAAGACCATGTTCGGTCCACCCGGCATGTTCATGGCGATATTGGCGATCAATGTGTTGCCGCCCAAACCCGAAAAAACGGATCCGAATGCTCCCGCTCCTATCATCGTCCATCCAACCATCGACGAAACAGAAAGCGTTTCAAAACAAGATGAATACACGATTTCCCATGTCAGACGCCGCTTGATGAGGCCAATAAAGAGAGCGCCTCCCGCGCCGAATGCCGCGGCTTCGGTCGGGCTGGCTACTCCCATGAGAATCGAGCCAAGAACGATCACAATCAGCAACGCAGGGAATAGCACGCTTTGGAGCGATAGCAGTTTTTCCTTGAAAGTCGCTCTTTCGTCGGGCGGAAGAGAAGGGGCGAAAGAAGGGTTGAAATATGCCCGAATCAAGACATATCCAATATAAATAAACGCAAGGAAAATGCCTGCGGAAAGACCGCCTGCGAAAAGACCTCCTATGGAGACTCCCGTTACGCAACCGTAGAGAACCATATTCGTGCTTGGTGGTATAAGTTGTCCGAGAGTTCCAGCCCCCATAACACAACCAAGCGACATTCTACGATTGTACCCGTGTTTCAGCATTTGCGGCAGTCCTATAAGACCAAGGCCTATGACGCCTGCGGCAACAACGCCTGAAACAGCCCCAAGTACCGCGCCGACGATAACTGTCGCTATAGCCAGTCCTCCTCGAAGCCCGCCGGACCATTTGAAGAACGCCTTGTAAAGGTCCTCGACCACATTGGTTTTCTGCAGAACATACGCCATAAAAATAAAAAGAGGGACTGCGATTATCACAAAGTTATTCATTGCTCCCCATGCAGCTGAGACGACGATGCTAAGAGCTGCCGGTCCCCAAAGAGTATACGCGAAGATAAGGGCTACCGCGGCAAGAGAAAAGGCGATGGGAACTCCGAATGTAAGGAAAACGAAAAGAGAGGCAAACATCAAAAGAGGGTACAGTTCACGCGCCATCGGATGTCACCTCGCTATTCAGACTCAGGGCCGGAAAGAGATTCCGGCCTGGAAATGATCAGGGCGATCATATCCCTGAACGCCTGCCAGGAAATAAGAGCGCAAGAAACGGGAATTATCCATCGATACCACCAAATCTCCGGATTAAAAGGCGTTTGGTGAGTGGATCGCTCTCTCATAAGCATGGAACGCCAAGCTGCCGGTACGCTAACCCAAAGGATCGCCAAAACAACGCAGAGCACAACCAGTTCAGAAAATATACCTTGTATCCTCTTCCATTTTGGCGAGAGGTAATGGTTCAGCACATCGACGGAAACATGTTTTTTCTCCATGTGACAATATGCCGCTCCCAACATAAAAAACGACCCGTACAAAAAGAGGGATACTTCAAAGCTCCATATCGGAGGTGATTTGAAAAAATATGATTTTAATGAACTGTACAGGATTTCTGCAATAAGAAGCAAGAGAAGGAGAGAGATAAGTCTACCGAATTTTTTCATAACGCTCACCTCACTTTTCAAGGTTGTTGGAGTAGCGATGGCAACAACAGGAATCTTCGTGCATCAAACTGGAGGATCTTGAAAAATGCAAATCAGGAGAGAAGCCTTCGGCAATGGCATAATCTACAGCGCAATACAATTTTCCTTCCTCCACCATACCGTTTCGCTTCCATTCGTCGGCCACCGGACAAAAAGAGACATCGCTTCCATTTTCCTGCTTCAATGCGTCCCATGCATACGCAAGAGGCAAATCGTAGTGTTCATTCATTCCTTTCAAATCTAGCGCATCACCCGCAGCGAGCGCTTGTTCCCTGACACGCCGCCCACGTTCAAGACCGAACTGACGCACAACATTCTCAACAAGAGCGGTCCCTTTCTCCTGCCCCAGCATCCCTACCGCCTCACGGGCAAAAATACCATGGTAGAGAGCCAATGCGCGGGCCATCGCATCGACGCTCTTTCTCAATAGAGCATCATCTTCTCTCATATCCTCCCCACCTTCTTTCCGAGTGTTTCCCCGGATGCCTGCTTATATTCCCAGGTCTATAGCTTTTCCATTCTCTACGCCCCGCTGGAAAAGAAACCTTGCTACGAAAAGATCGAAAGCAGCATAGCCGACGGATTTGAAAAACGCTCCGGACTCAGCGGTAAAGTCGGCTTTTTCACGGGATAGAAAAGCTCCCATCGAACGGATATTTTTCTTTAAAACAACACCTGACTGTAAAGGTTCAATAAGGTCGCCAGTCTCGTCGAAAGCATGCTCAGTATCTACAAAAATGTTTGATATTGCTCTGAAAAGCGCGTCCGGATACTCTCTCATATCCGGACGGTACGAACCTATACCGACAAAAGTTTTCCCTTCGAAATACATCGGACTATCCTCAAAAACAGGAGTCGTGGTATTGGTCGCAGTTATTACCACATCCGAGTGCTTTAACAAAAATGTTGTATCTTTCGTAATCTCGATCTCCAATTCGGGGAGGACTTTACGTATACGTTCGGCACAAAACTCGGCTTTCGATTCGATTGTATCATAAAGAATCACTTGGGAAAAAGGACGAACGGAACACGCAAAGCGGACCTGCCAATAGCTTTGTTCCCCAGCGCCAACGATTCCCAAGCGGGTTGCATGAGTAGAAGCGAGGGTGCGAACAGCCAAGCCTCCTACCCCTCCAGTCCGAATCGCGGTTAAAGTCCTTCCGTCAAGAAGAGCGGAGGGACTGCCATCCGAACCGTCGAAAAGAAGAAAAAGACCGTTAATAAATGGTTTGAGTCGTACCGGATTATCGGGAAAGAGTGTCAACACCTTCAGTCCCCACTCTTTCTCAGAA
>JAHDKR010000188.1 GCA_018436785.1 Synergistaceae bacterium
CGCCGACATCCTCGGGAGTTCGGGCGAGGATCCCCGCTCCTTTCGATTGAAGGTACGCCGAGTTGTTTGTCTCCTGCTTGGGGATGGGGTTCACAAGGATCATCGGTATGGAAGCGCAGAGGGCTTCGCTCACGGTGAGCCCCCCCGGTTTGGTGATCAGCACGTCGTGCTTCGTCATAAGCTTGTCCAGCGTATCGACGAATCCCAGGACATTCAATGATAGCCTGGAATTGAATGAAAAGCGTTCGAGATCGTCCGCGAGATCGTGGTTCCGCCCCGTCACCACGGTGACGTCAAGAGGGAGCCCCGTGCGCTCCAGTTCTTTAAGTATACCGACGACAAGCGTGTTGTAAATGCTGCTCGCTATGAAGAGCACCGGGAGACGCCTTCCGGAGAACGACCGCTTCCCCTCGCTGATTCGTGCGAACTTGGGGAGCACCGGTATTCCCGACATGATGATCTTCTCCTTGGGAACCCCGGACTCAAGAAGCCCCTCCCGGACCATTTCGCTCGGGATAAAATAGCGGTCCACATACTCGTTGACCCACATCTTATGCAGGCCGTAGTCGGTAATAACGGTATAAAGATCCCCGCCGTAAAGCCCGGCCGCCTTCATCCGGGAGAGGACATTCAACGGAAAGAAGTGCGTGCAGACGCACTTCTCCGGTTCGTTCTCCGCAATGTACCGCATGAATTTCTTCACGTTTTCGAGAGAAATCTTTTCGTACATGCGGAGGACGATGCTCTCCTCCCGGTTTTTATTCGTGAGATCGTACATGATCCGGCAGGCAAGATGCGAGTGCTCGCTGACAAAAGCGTACACATCGCTGTACGACCACTTGAAGAGGTCGCTCGAAAAATCGAGAAGATCCATGACGACGTTCGGCACGTCCTCGCGGTCGAAAGCCTCCCGAAGAGCGCGGGCAGCCATACGATGGCCGTTCCCCGCCGTGACATACACTATATGAACGGGACGCACTGTTTTTCCCTCCGATGTCTGAGCATTCCCCTCGCTGCGCACTTCATTCAGCAACGGAAAATACCCTGTGGATTCTCTTTATTGTACCGTATGAAATGAGAAGGAGGAACAGGAGGAAAAAAGAAATTCCGGGTTGAAAAAAGAGAGGGCCGCCAAGCCGTACACTTGAAGGCCCTCTCTCTCGTGGAATTACGTTGTTGTGAACTACTCCTCGACAGGCAGCACAATGCCGGCCTGGGGAATGACGTACGAGGTAAAGTCCTCCCCGTACTTCCGCACGAGGGAAGGAAGCGTGTCGGTCAGATCGCACTTCTCGCAGAACATGAGGCGGCTGTCCTCCTCGCCGGCCCTGGAGTACAGAAGGATTGTGCACTCCTTTGCCAGCTGGGCGAGGTAGAAGAGCTTGTGCGCGCCGAAGCGAAAATCCGCAGTGAACGCGGCGATGACCTCGTCATGCGTCATTCCGCGCCGCGCCCACTCCTCGAACACCTTATGCCCGTACCCCTCGGCAAGTTCGGCGAAGAAGACAAGCGTCCCGCCGGGACGAACTGCTCTCGACGCCATATAGAGCGCCTTGTGCGCCTGGTACATGTTGATATCCTTCGGGTACCCTCCCGCGGAGAGGAAGACCACGTCGGCCTTCCTGGAGACCGGGGCGAAGTTGTACTTCCGGAAGGTGGCGATCCCTTCCCGCCACGCGTCGTACCAGTGCCCCCCGACGACCCGGACGATGTGCTTGGAGCTGTCCGAGACGCAATTCAGGATGAGGTGGAGCGGACAGAACTTCTCCACCGCCTCCACCATCTCTTCGCTGAGGCGATTGCCGTCCACAACGCCGATACCGACGCCCGGCTCGGTCATCATTTTGTGGTTGTTCATCACCGTCTCGCGCCCTGCAACTCCCGGAAGGATGCTCTTCCTCCCGCCGGCAAATCCGGCGTAGTAGTGCAGCAGCACCTCTCCGATGGCGATCCTGAGGTCCGCTTCCGCAACGGTTTTATTAATGAGCAGCCGGTTCCCGGTGGAGAGGATTCCCATATCCACCAGGTCCGGGGAGTCGCAGTCGTGATTTTCCACCTTCACCGTCCCGAAGACGGCGTCGCCGAGAACGACGCGAATCTCATCGTCGGTCATCGGCCGGTGCGTCCCGGTGGCGACGACGACTGTCACCTTCTCGCGCCCGACGCCGAGACGCTCAAGCTCTTCAAGGAGCGGCGGAAGCATCGAAGCAGTCGGCGTGGAACGGGTCATGTCGTTGACAATCACCGCCACGGATCGCGCCGGACCTTTCAGGACAATCTCCTCAAGAGAAGGCCCCGCGGTCGGCGCGGCAAGCAGCCTGCGCACCTCTTCCCCGAGATCCCCGACCGGACTCCCGCCCGAAGGTTCAAGGACCGCGATGACGTTCTTATCGGGGATGGAGAGAAATATTTCTTCCTTGCCCGATTTCATCTTTGTTTTCATTCCGTACACCCTCCCCTCATCTCACCAAGCTTCAGAGGGCGCGCGAACGAGCCTGCATCCTCTGCCAGAAGAAAACTGTTCCTGTCAGCGCTACTCCGGCGATATCTGTGGTCAATCCCGGGAAGATAAGCAGCAACGCGCCGAAGAACATTCCCGCCCGTTGGATCAAATTCATCCGGACATACAGGAAATTCTGCAGCGACGAAGCGAGCGCGATAACCCCGATGATGCTCGTAATCGTCGAGATGGTGATGGAGACATAATCGCCCCCCACGAGCAGAAGTTCAGGGTTGAAGATGAACGTGAAGGGGATAAGAAAACCGGCAAGCGAAATTCTGAAACCCGTCCAGCCCACGGCGGAGGGGCTCTGCCCCGAAAGTCCCGCGGCCCCGTAGGAGGCGATGGCCACCGGAGGCGTCAGGTTCGAGAGACAGGCGAAGTAGTAGGTGAACATGTGCGCAGCCAGAGGATTGACGCCCAGCTTCATCAGCGCGGGAGCCGCTATGGTCGCGGTAACGATGTAGCACGCGGTGGTCGGCAACCCCATGCCGAGGATGACGCAGACGATCATCGTGAGGAAGGTCGTGATGAGGACGCTGCCGCCCGCGAGCGAGACGATGTTGTCGCCGAGCACAAGCCCCAGCCCCGTCAGGTTCGTAATGCCGATGATATTGCCAACGACGGCGCAGGCGATACCGACGCCGACGCTCTGCCTGGCTCCGGATTCCATCGCCTTGAAGAAGGATTTCCAGGTAAGGCGGGTCGCCTTCGTCAGGAAGCTGACGGCGATGGAGGAGATAATGCCGTAGAACGCTGCGTAGAGCGGCGTCCGTCCGATAAGCAGGAGGTAGACGATCACTATGATGGGGACGAGAAGGTGCCCCCGCTCTCTCATGACCTTCGTCAGGGGAATGATCTCATCTCTGGGGATAGGCTTCATCCCCATCTTGACGGCCTCGATATGGATGACGGCGTATTCGGCCAGGTAGTAAAGCACCGCCGGAATGGCGGCTGCGAGCATGATGACGCCGTAGTGCAGCCCCAAGAACTCCGCCATGATGAACGACGCAGCCCCCATGACCGGAGGCATGATCATTCCGCCCGTCCCGGCGACCGCCACAACTGCCGCCGCGAAGACCGGCTTGAACCCGGCCCCGGTCATCAGAGGGATGGTGAACGTCCCCGTGGCGGCAACGTTCCCCACCGCGCTGCCGTTGATCATTCCCATAAGGCCGCTGGCTACGATGGAGACCTTTGCCTCGCCGCCGATGGTGCGGCCGGCAAGCGACATCGCCAGATCCTTGATGAAACGGCCCATTCCCGTCTCGGTCAGGAAAGCGCCGAAGAGAATGAACAGGAAAATATACGTTGCCGACACGCCGAGGGAGATGCCGAAGATACCCTCGGAAGAAAGAAACAGCTGGTAGACGATCCGTTTGTAGGTGAACCCCGTGTGTCCAAGAACGCCGGGGATGTATTCGCCCCAGTAGCCGTACGCGAGAAAGAGCAGCGCGAGGATCATCAGCTCCTTGCCCACGGAACGCCTTGTCGCCTCGAGGACGCAGACGATGAGGATCGCTCCCATCGTGATATCCAGAGGGATGGCGGTTCCACGCATACTGAAGGCCTCGAATGTAAAGAAAATATAGAGACTCGATGAAACCGAGAGAATAATCCAGATCCAGTCCACCACGGACGGCCTGTTGCGAGGCGCTCGTTTCGACCCCGGATACAGAAGAAATGTGAGGAGCACCAGGAAGGCAAGGTGGACGCTGCGCTGCTTCATCGCCATCAACGTCCCGAAACCGGAGGTGTACAAATGGAAGATGGACATGGCTACAGCGATAACAGTCACCGCGACGGCCCAGCGGCCGCCGTACTTCCGGAAGCGCGCTTCGGCGTCGGCCTTTTCGAGGACCTTTTCAGCCGCGCGCTCCGCGTCGAGTTCAGGGAGTTGCTCAAGAAGATCGTTTTGTTGTGTCACACTCTCTACCTCCGAATACACAGATGGGGAGAAGGCGGAGCCTCCTCCCCGCTTTCAGTCGGTTGCTATTTCACAATAAGCTGCTCAGGAACGTCGACGCCCATCTCTTTGAAATACTTCACAGAGCCCGGATGCAGCGGAACGGTCATTCCTTTCAAGGAGTTCTCGAGAACGGTGTAGGCGGTCGCCCTGTGCGCGTTCACAAGATCCTCGTGGTAGTCGTACGTCGCCTTGGTGAGCATGTAGATAAGCTCTTCATCCTGCTTGGCGTCTGTGAAAAGGATGTTCGCAAGAGCAAGCGTCTTGATTTCCTTTTCCTGATTCGGATAGGTACCCGCAGGAATTGTGAAGGGGAAGTACCAGGGGTATTTCTCGCAGATTTCTTTGATCTTGTCCTCTTCGATGGAGATCAGTTCGGCCACTCCGGAGGAGAGCGCATCCATGATCGCGGCCGTTGGCAGTCCGCCGGCGATATGCGTTCCGTCGGTCTGGGCGTTCTTCAGAAGGTCGGCGGCTTCGTTGTATCCGACGAAGTCGGCGGTTACGTTCACTTCTCCCGCGTCCTTCATATAGTTCAGGCCGTAGGCTTCCATCATCTCCCGGCTGTTGATCTCCGTTGCGCTTGCAACCTGCCCGGGAACGAACTTTCTCTCCTTAAAATCGGCGATCGACTGAATCCCGGACCCCTTCCGGACGAGCCAGTGCATTACGTTGGGGTAGAGCGTGAACATACCCCGGAGGTCGGTGTACGGGGGCTTACCGTCGTAGATTCCCTTGCCGTAGTATGCATAGTAGCAGATACCGTTCTGTCCGAAGGCGATCTGCACTTCGCCGTCCTTCATAAGTTCGACATTCTGCGGAGTGCCCGCTGTAGACTGTGCGGACGCCCTGCGGACGTCTTCAAGGTTTCTGGACCACATCGGCGACATCGCGTTCCCGATGGGGTAGTAGGCTCCGCCGGTAGTGGCGGTCGCGATGTTGATGCGGTACGATTTCGCCTCGGCCTCTCCGGTCATGACTCCAATTGCCGCGCACAAAGCGAACAGGACAAGAACTGCAACAAGAACTTTTTTCACAACGATTCCCTCCTTCTGATGTATAACTTCTTCGCCATTCAGTTCGGGCATGCGCACCCTGCCTTACGCCCCGGCGCAGGGAGCCGCAGCCTTCACTCTCCGGGTCGCAACGACCTCGGTATCACAGCCGGCGGGGGACGCGAGCACCACGCTCCCTATCTCCACCGGAGCCTCCAGAGACAGCGTACGGATTTCCTCCATCACCTCCCGTATCTTCGTCAACGGTATCGGTCGTCTCGTTTTCACGCTGACGAGAGGAAAATCTCCTCCACGCACCGGAACGCTTGACGCAATGGTCCTCATGGGGTTTTCCACTTCCTGGCGCGCCCACGCCTCTCCGCGAGGGCAGTTGTTCCCCTGTATCCTCGTAACGACAGGCGTTTCGTCGTCATCGACATCGACGACGATCGTGCAGCCGCCCGGACAGACGACGCAGGTCAGCTCGCGGGTACTCATTCCACGGTCACCTCCAGCGAAGAACAGCCCGAAAGCGCTTCTTTCTTCAGCGGAATACGGATCATCTCGGCGGGGTGGAGGCGCATCTCCTTCTTCCGGGCAACCTCCCGCTCGCCGCTCTTTACTACTATACACCGATTGCGCCACGGGGCGGCCACCCTGAGGGAAAGTATACAGTCGCGTTCCCCCGAGACGCTCTGCGGCAGCGTATAGCGAACGCCCGAACCCGGCCTCACCGGGATACGACAGGACGACGCCTCCCGTCCGCTGCGAACGTACCCGGCCGCAAACTTCCCTGCTTCCGCGGCCTCCACAGAGACCCAGTCGACCAGGTCGTGGACGTGGAGCACGTTTCCGCAGGCGAAGATACCGTCCACGGACGTCATGAAGGAGTCGTTCACCACGGCTCCCCCTGTGACGGGATCCATCGCGACGCCCGCATCCCGGGAGAGCTCGTTCTCCGGGATCAGTCCGACGGACAGGAGCAGCGTATCGCAGGCGATGAAGCGTTCCGTATCGGGTATGGGGGCGCGGTCCTCGCCGACGGAGGCGACCCGAATTCCCTCAAGGCGCCCCTTGCCGACGATCTCCGTCACCGTGGTATTCAAGAAAAGCGGAATATCGTAGTCGTTCAGGCACTGCTGGATGTTCCGGGGCAGACCGCTCGAGTACGGCAGTATTTCAAAGACCGCCTCGACAGAGGCCCCTTCCAGCGTCATTCGCCGCGCCATGATCAGTCCGATATCTCCCGAACCGAGAATACAGACTTTCCGCCCCACCATGATGTTCTCCAGGTTCATGAAGTTCTGGGCGGCGCCTGCGGTGTACACGCCCGACGGGCGGTTTCCGGGAATCGAGATGGCGCCCCTGGTCCGTTCGCGGCACCCCATAGCGAGGATAACCGCTCCCGCGCGGATGCGGCGCAGCGTGCCGCGCGTGCTCACCTCGACCACACGGTCAGGAGTGAGCGAGAGGACGATCGTCTCCTCCATCGCCTCGATGCCGAGTTCGTGGAACCTGTCGATGTACCGCGCCGCATACTCCGGTCCCGAGAGGGCTTCCTTGAACGTGTGCAGCCCGAACCCGTCGTGGATGCACTGGTTGAGGATGCCGCCGAGAATCCGGTCGCGCTCGATCAGGAGCACGTCGCCGCACCCCGCCTCTTTCGCCGCGATGGCCGCGGCAAGGCCCGCAGGTCCTCCGCCGATAACCACGACGTCTCTCTTCGTCGTCTCCAGTGCGCTCGTCTTCACGTTCAACGGGATACGCCTCCTTTCGGCCGGACGTTGCCGACGAACATGGGCGAGGAGCCGCCCCGCTTCAGAAAGTCCTCAGGATTCCAGCCGAACTCGTCGCGCAGGATCCGGGTAATGCGCGGCACGCAGAAGCCACCCTGGCAGCGCCCCATCGAGGCGCGGGCGCGGTACTTTATACTTACGAGCGTCCGTGCGCCCAGAGGGTTCCTGATGGCGTCGAGAATCTCCTGCTTCGTTATCTTTTCGCACCTGCAGATGATCTCGCCGTAGTTGGGGTTTTCCGCAATCATCGCCGCGCGCTCATCGGCCGGCAGTTCAGAGAAGAAGAACGGACTGCCTGGACGCGCTGGGTTGAACGCAGGGTCGGGAAGAAGCGGGATATGCTTCTCCACCATTCCGCGCACCATTTCGGCGATCGCGGGGGCGCTCGTCAAGCCGGGGCTTTCAATGCCGACGAGGTTGACGAACCCCTTCGCGTCTTTTCTGTCTTCGATGACGAAGTCCTTATTACCGCCGACTTCGGGGGGCGTCTGCTTC
>JAHDKR010000211.1 GCA_018436785.1 Synergistaceae bacterium
GCGTTCGTCTGTTCCGCGGAGGCCCTGGCCGCGCGCTCCGCCTGTTCCGCCGCCTCCCGTTCGCGGACCTCCCGTTTCAGCTCGCCGATGAGCTGGTTCTTCTGCGTATAACGCAGCAGCAGCAGCAGCGCAAGGACGGAGGTGAGGGAATAAAAGGCGAAAAGCGTTCTTCGGTATCGGAGGAGAGAGCCCGGGTCGAGCAGTTTTGTCAGCTCCCAGCCACCCCCGGGAAGCGGCAGCGAAACAATCGGCAGCATTCGCCCATCCGGGCCTCGCACCCCTCCCCCCTGAAATTCGCCGGACATGCACCGCAGCGTTAAAAAGTCTTCCTGAAGAATTTCAAGGCGGCCGCTCTCGAAATCCTTCGGCCCCGAGAGAATCTCCCCCTGACGATGCATCACAACCCTGTCTGTGCGGAAAAGCTCGCCGAAGACCGGTTCCAGGTCCATCTTGACCACGACGATACCGAGGACCGTCCCCAACCTGTCCACAAGGGGACGGGAGAAGTACGCCCCCGCGGACATCGTGGCCTTTCCGACCGCGTACATCAGGCCGCTTCTTCCCTGAAGAGCGTCCTGGAAGTACGAGCGGAAGGCGAAGTTCATTCCTTCAAGCAGTTTCTCGGATGTGGAGACGACCGTTCCCTCTGTATCAAGCAGAAAGACGAGGGTGGCGCCCAACCTCCGGCTCAGCAGACGAAGCTGAAGATCCGAGGCGAACGACGGCGCGTGCCCCTCCCTGACCAGCGTGGGGTCGGAGGCGACCGTCTTCGCAAGAGCCGATCCCATCATCTCGAAGAAGAGAAACTTGCTTCTCACCATCTCAAGCCGGCTGTACCCCTCGCGGAGAAGCGACTCCCTGAACGAGCGCTCCATCCGCGCGATCCCGACGCCTCCGACGAGCGACAAGGCGCCGTACAGCGCAAAACCCGCGAGCAGCGCCCTCCGTACCTTGGAGGGGAACTTCCTGTCGCGAAAGGTCAGCCGGGCGAGCAAGAAGATTCCTGTAAAGACGAAGAAAAGAGAAAGAAGAACCGGGAACGGCGTGCTGCCTTCAAAGAGGAGCTCCAGCCCCTCGGCGAGGAAGAACATCGAGAACGCCCTGTCGCGCGCGCCCCCGGGAGCATCTCCGGTCGAGGAGAGACCGAGGCGCGCGCGCAGCGGGAAACGGTCGATGAAAAGCCATCCCCCCGCCAGAAGGAAAAGCGCGCCCCCCGGGAGCCTGGTTCCCGGCAGAAAAAGAGACGCGCAGCCTCCTGCGAGCAGCGCCCGCAGGAGCATTCCCGTACGCCCCTTTTTCTTGATGAGGAAAAGGCTCCCCCCAACCGCCAGCGAGACGGCCAGCGGATAGACCGTGCTCTGAAAGGAATTGGCGGCCAGGAAGGCGCGGACGCTGAGCGCGACGCCCCACCCTGCATTGAAGAGGAAGAGAGGCGCGCTTGGAAGAGGCCCTCCCTTGAGGGAGGTCTCCTCGGCAGATGGAAGAAGCGTCAGGACGCAGAGGAAAAGAAGGTACCCCGCTGCGACAAGATGAAGAAACACCAGAACCGGGTCCGTCATCCCGCCCTCCTTCGGAGCCGGAAAAAACGACTCATTCCAGGAATAGATCGACGACAGCGGAGAAATCGCCGGGAATTGAGATCCCCAGCTCGCGCAGACGGCCCCTGTTGACGGCAATGATCGAAGCGCCTGCGTTCTCCACCGGAATTTCCCGTATCGGAAGTCCCTTCAGCAGCTTGGCGGCCATCGAGCCGGTCTGGAACCCCATCTGGTAAAAGTCCACGCTGACGCCGCCGTAGAACCCCAGCTCGGTGAAAGAGACGTTGAGCGCAAGGTCAGGCTTGCGAATGCGCGCCGTCATCTCCTTCGCCAGATCTCCCATGGTGAGAAATCCGCCTTCCGAGTCCTTCACCGACATCGTCACCGGAATCCACGCGTCGACGGAGTCGTCGGCGCCGATGGCATCGGCAAGGCGAAGCGCGCTCTCCGCGTCCTCCGCGGCGTGAAACTCCACGATGCCGGCGTAAGGGGTGCGGGAGAGCTCGTCGGCAATCTGCTCCTTCAAAATAACGCCCACGGGATCGACCGAGTGCAGGAGCGCCACCTTGCGCAGCGGCCGCTGGAGGAGCACTTCCAGCATCTCGAACTGCTCCTTCATGAAGAGATATTCAAAGACGCCGGTGATATTCTTCGCAGGAAGCCCCTTCTCATCAAGGAAGGAAGCGCCCTTATCATACTCCGCAACCGCACGGTTCAGTCCGGTGAACACAAGAAAGGTCGACGGATGGCGCAGCACCTCGCCGTACAGCCGGGCGAAGGCAAGGTCGTCAATCGTGAACACAAGGGCGGGTTTTCGTTCCCTGATGTCCGCGATGATTGTGCCGATCTCCCTGTCGATATCCTTCCCGACGCGCCGCCGGGAGTCGAGATAGTACCCACGGAAGGAGAGCTCCGGAATACCGCTCTGCTTGAGCGCCTCCACAACCGCTTCGTACTGCGGCTGCCCGCACATATCCCCCTCGTGGTAGCTGGACACCAGGAATACTTCAGCCGCCGAAGCCGGAACGCTCCACAGACAGCACAGCGCAAGAAGCAAAAGAAGCCGCCTCCCGGATTTCCACAGTCTCTCCCGAACAGAAGAACCACGCGCACGTTTTTCGTTTTCCGCAGCTGACGAAACAGTCACATGCACACGCTCCTTTCAGCGCATCCGGCGCACCCCGCTAAGGCGCGTACCAACCTGCAATAAAATCTAAGGAAGATAGCTTTTCATACTATACAACAAAGACGCCCTCCGTGAAAGAAGGCGTCCTCGTTTTTGTTGTCATTACATCGAAAAAAATCACCCGTAAAGGCTACTCCTTTGTATTTTCGATGGATTCCGCAAGGATAAACATCTCGCCGCTCCCTGTCGAAGAGCGAAGCGTCCCGGCTATCCGGACAGAGTCTCCGTGCCCCTTGGTCCGAAACTGCTCCTGGAGCGCCTGATCGAAAACGCGCACCGGGAGAAAGCTTGGCCGTTCCACACCGTCATACCCGGTCGTCATCTGCTTGAGGGCGAACTTAAGGTACGTTCCGTGCCTGTTGCGCCCGACCATGTCGCCCTTGGGCAGATGAATCGCGCCGGAAACTACAACGGAATTTTCACAGTTCAACTACAATTCAACTCCTTAAAAACCAATCTTCCTACCCCTGTGAGTAGATGAAGAAGATACCACTTTTTCCCCTTTTCCGCAAATTTTTTTCTACTTGACGAGTTGTTTTTCACGGAGGAAGGCGCGTGCGATGTCCTCGGGGTTTTCTCCCTCGTCGAAGGCCAGATTCATGGCGGCCATCGCCTTCTCGTCGATCTTCCCGCTCAGCTTCTCAACGACCCCGACAAGCCCGGGGTACTTCTCCGTAAGCGCCAGAGGCAGAACGAACGCGGCGCTGTAGTCGGGGAAGAACTGCTTGTCGTCTTCCAGAAGAACGAGGTTGAACTTTCCTACCCGCGAATCGGTCGAGTAGGCCGCGATGACGTCGACTTCTTCCTGCATCAGCGCCATGTACATCATGGCGTACTGCATCGGCAGGACGTCGCGGAAAGTGATGCCGTAGCGCTCGGACCAGCCGGGATAGGCGTCGAGACGCGTGTCGAAGTTCTCGTCGCCGCCGAGCTTCCACCCGGGAGCGTGCGCCGCCAGATCGGACGCCTTCTTCAGGTTGTACTTCTCCGCCGTCTCGGGGCGCACGGCCATGATGTACGTGTTGTTGAAGCCGACCGGGCGCGTCCACGTCATGCCGAAGTTCTTCTCGAACCCCTCTTTCACCATCCGGAAGGTCTCTTCGGAGGACTTCGATTCGCCCTCGTAGCGCAGAATGCCGGTGAGCTGCGTCCCGGTCCACGAGGAATAGAGGTCGATCTCCCCGGCGGCCATGGCTTGGTGAAGCACCGCCGACCCGGCGAACTCCGTGTTCATCGTCGTGCGCAGCCCGGTGTACTCCTCGACGAGGAGCTTCGCCATCCAGGCGAGGATGATCGTCTCGTTGACGTTCTGCGACGCGATACTCAGCCGCCCCTCGTACTTCATCGGATCATCGGCCGCGTTGGCGGCGGCGACAAACCCTGTCATCAGTACTA
>JAHDKR010000064.1 GCA_018436785.1 Synergistaceae bacterium
CCATCACGGCCAGAACAAACGATGTTTCCGCGTACATCTCAGGACCTCCCGTCCGTTGAAAAGAAAAGACCCCGTCGAAAGATACGGCGGGGTCCGGTTTTTATTTTGCGTACATTGTTTTTGCGAATGCGTTGAGGTCCATCGCGTTGTCGAGGTAGCTTACGGGAATTGAGTGCTCTTCACCGAAGCGGGTGAACTTTTTGTCCAGATCGCCGTCCTTGTTCACCACGATATGCGCGGCGTACGGAAGAATGGCGTCGATGGAGCGTTCGTCGGCGCTCCCCGGTTTACCGCGGCGGGCCTTGCCCTCGATATGCGCGGCGATGACCTGGATGTTCAGTTCCTTGGCCTTCTCCATGATCGCGTGCAGACGGTCGATCTCCTGATCGATCGTGATGCCCGAAGCGCCGAGCCCTTTTGCGGAGGAGCCGATGACGACGAGGATGGTCTTGTATCCGCCGGCCGCGATGTCCTCGGGCTTCGGTTCGGCGTTGTAGGTGAGCTGCTCCACGACTTCCGCGCGGGCGACCAGCAGACGGCCCATCTTGCCTCCGGGGCCCTGACCCGCGTTGGTGATCAGCAGGGGTTCTTCCCCCTTGGGCGCCTCGGCTCCGGTAACGGCCGCGAACGAGACGGACGCGAACAGCAGGCAGACGAGCAGAGAGTACGCTGCGATTTTTCTCATAACAAAGAAACCTCCTTTGGAATTATGATAAAGAAACATACCGAATACATACCGGTAAACGATACGGCGTGTTACTTCTTGAAATAAAAATGTACTTCCTTGCATTTTCGGATTCGATGCACGGCGTAGAATGTTGTATATATCAATAACGTCAATGATATACCTCCCTTTGAGCGATGTCAACATAGACCGGACAATTACAGAAGAATCGGCGGTTGCTTGAATACAATATACATGAGCAATGAGTCGGAGAAATCAAAATTCCGGACTCCTCATCAAGGCGTTCGGGCGTTCACTGCTCCACCGCTTGCGCACAGTGTGGCGGATGTTTTTGGGGAAGGCTCGCGGTCGGTTCGTGCGTTCCCGTCCCGTCACTCCTGCTCGCCGACCCAGGCTCGCCACATAAGCCGGTAGTTCTCCAGCAGGAAGGCGAAGAGCGTGAGCACCAGCGGGCCGACGAAGAGGCCGAGGATGCCCCACGCGGCAAGCCCTCCGATCACGCCGATGAAGACGATGAAGAAGTGAATCTTCCCCCCGCCGGAGATGAAGATCGGCTTCAGGACGCGCCCCACAGTGCCGACCACGAGGGCTCCCCACGCCAGCAGAATGACCGCCTGCGTCGTCTCCCCTAGGAGAAGGAGGTAGAGGGCTCCGGGGATCCAGACGAACGCCGTCCCCAGGAAGGGGATGAGGGCGAAGAAGACCATCAGCGCGCCGAAGAAGACGGGGCCGGGCAGCCCCGCGATCCACCATCCGAGACCGCCCGCCGCCCCCTGCGCAAGCGCCGTGACCAGCACGCCGTAAACTACTGCTTGAAGCGCCTGCCTGGTGCGTTCGAAGAAGGCCGCGCTCTCGTTCGCGGGAAGCGGGACGATCTCCCGCAGAAACCCGACGATCAGATGCCCGTCCCGGAGAAAGAAGAAGTTGGCCACGGTGATGATGGAGAAGTAGTAGAGAAAAAGAATCGCGCTGCCGACAAGATCGACGGCGCTCTCGGCGCTTCGCGCGACCGTCTGGCGCACATACGCCCGAAGCGTCGGGTACCGCTCCATCCACGGACGGATCTTCGATACGATGTGCTCCGGCAGCAGCGTGGCGATGGCCCCCTCGCCCGAGGACTCCATCGAGGTCAGCAGCTCCTCCGTGCTGTCGAGCAGGCGCACCCCCTCGCGCGCGGCGAAGAAAAGCCCCAGCAGGCAGGGGATCAGGACGGCGAAGACGATGATCGCGGTGGCCAGAAGGGCGGGCAGGTTCGCGGAACGGCGGGAGAAAAAGCGCCGCCGCATTCGTATGTACAGCGGATAGACCGTGAAGGAGATGAGCGCGGACCAGGCAAGAGGTCCTATCAGGGAGAAGGAAGCCCGGAAGGAGAGATACGCGAGCACCGCGAAAATCGTCAGAAAGGGAAGAAACCATCGTTTCCCGCTTCGTCCGCCGTTTCCTTTTTGAACTGTCGCCTGTTGTTCTGTCATCTACGCCACCCGCTTTCGTCCGATTGTGGTATTCTCTTTTGAGTAAGGATACCACTCGGCGCGGCGAATCGCCTCCGCCGTTCGACGATTCGGGGTGATGTGTATGATTTCACGAGGCTGCGCCTCGTTGCGGCTTTTTTTGACGCTCTTTCTCACGCTCCTTCTGTGGAGCGGGGGCGCGTACGCGGCGGGATTCCCGCCCGCGATGATCCGCGACGCCTCCCGCGCCGTCAAGATGCTGGTGACGGAGGGCAACGGCGACCGCATGGGGCAGGGGACGGGCTTTTTCGTCACGCCCGACGGGCTGATGCTGACGAACTATCACGTGGTCGAGGGGAACAGGACGATCAAGATATGGGACGAGAAGAACCTCTACGACATCGTCCGGATCGTGGCGTTCGACAAGAACGCCGACGTCGCCCTGCTGGAGACGAACTATCCGAAGTCGTCGGTGCGCCACCTC
>JAHDKR010000036.1 GCA_018436785.1 Synergistaceae bacterium
AGTCGTGAATAAAGAGCGGCATGCGCTTGTCATCAGTGAAAAGGGGGTAGCCAAGAGGACGAGCTTTGAGGAGTTTACCCCCCATCACAGGGGCGGATCCGGCGTGAAGGCGATGAACCTCGGAAGAAAGACCGGGATGCTTGTGGGCAGCTGGTCTGTGGCGGAAGAAGACGAAATTATGGCGATCACGGCGCGAGGCAGAATTATCCGCGTCGCCGTTTCGGAGATCCCTGTTTTAAGCAGAACGGCTATGGGCTCCATCACTGTTCGCCTCGACGAGGGGGACAGCGTAGCGGACGTGAGCGTTGTCTGCGGAGAGGTTTGCGTTGCCGCGGAGATCCCATACGAGGAGGAGACTGAATGAAACTGGCTCGAGAAGGCTACCCGCTTATCGCATTCACAGTGTTCATGATTATCGGGAGCGTTTTCTTCGCCCCTCCCGTGGCGCTCTTTCTTCTCCCTGTCCTTGGCCTCGTCGTCTGGTTTTTTCGCGACCCTGAACGATTCCCGGACGGCGAGGGATTTCTCTCTCCCGCGGACGGGCGTATAGTGGAAATCGAGCAGGCGGACCTTCCCTTCACGGGAAAGGCGTGGAAGATCGGTATTTTTATGAACCCGCTGAGCGTGCACGTCAACCGTTCCCCCTGCGCCGGTACTGTGGAGCATCTTGAGTACGTCCCGGGGAAGAAATGGATGGCGTTCGCCCCCAAGGCTTCGGAAGTCAACGAGCGTATGCTCGTCGGCATTTCCACGGAGTACGGTCCCGTCCTCCTGGTGCAGATCGCCGGGTTTCTGGCGCGCCGTATCGTCTGCCGTCTCCGCAAGGGAGACCGGCTCGAAAGAGGGCAGCGGTACGGGATGATCAAGATGGGGTCGAAAGTCGATGTCTATTTGCCTGCAAAGACGCGCCTTGCCGTTGCAAAGGGGCAGCAGGTCTTTGCAGGACGTACGGTTCTGGGAGGTGTGTCCTGTGGCGAGTAGCATCAGAAAGAAACGGCGTCCTCTCCCTTTCCGCGAGATAGCGCCCAACATGGTCACGAGCGGCAATCTGCTCTGCGGGACGATGTCGCTCATTCTTGTGCTCCACGGCAGAGTGGTTCCTGCGGCGTGGCTCGTTTTCATGGCGGTTTTCTTCGACTTCATGGACGGAAAGGTTGCGAGGCGGCTCGGCGGCGGGACGCGCTTCGGTCTTGAATTCGACAGCCTGGCCGACGTTGTGAGCTTCGGCGTTGCTCCGGCCGTTCTTTTTTACTCGGTGTATGCGGAGCGGCTCGGCGTCATGGGCGCGCTTGCCGTCTCCTTCTTTGCGCTTTGCGGCGCCCTGCGTCTCGCGCGATTCAACGTCACACACGTGCCCGGGCCCTTCCAGGGGTTGCCTATACCAGCAGGCGGGCTTTTTCTGGCCTCCTTTGTTCTCGCCGGAGCTCATCTCTCTCCATGGCTCGCGGCGTTGCTTGCGCTCGGAACAGGTGCGCTGATGGTGTCGAGCGTCCCCTACAGCAGCATGAAGAAGCTGCGCAGGGGGTACGCGCGAAAGAAGCGGCTTCTCCTGGTGGGGGGCGCCGCGATCAGCGGAGCGATCCTGCTGGAGAGCGCGGCGCCTCTTGCCGGAATTTCGCTTTATGTCGTCAGCGGTATACTGCGTTTTGACTGGGAAAAGTGGCTTTCCGTTCCCGGAGCAGAGGAGGAGCGGGTCGAAAAGAGCCTTTGAGTGTCTTATTTTTTTACAATCGATAGTGACGGGGGAGCCCGAACGGGCTGAGAGGAAGGCGGATGCCTTCGACCCTCTACCTGATCCGGATAATGCCGGCGTAGGGAGCGGCTCTTTTCTGCGAGCCTGGAGAAGGTCCGTTCATTGCGAACGGGCCTTTTTTATTTGAGGAAAGGCGGAATGTGTGATGAGTGTGTATCGGGGAATAGCGGTGTCCATCGCAGGAAGCGATTCAGGAGGGGGCGCGGGAATACAAGCCGATCTGAAGACGTGCGCCGCTTTGAAGGTGTTCGGCATGACGGTGATCACAGCCTTGACAGCGCAGAACAGCACTGCCGTCACGGATGTATGGAATGTCCCTGCAAATATGGTCCGCGCGCAGATGGACGCCCTCTGGTCGGACTTTCCGGTCGGCGCTGCAAAGACGGGGATGCTGAGCTCGCCCGAGATCATACGGACGGTGGTGCAGGGTGTGCGACAATGGAGTGTGACGAATCTCGTGGTCGATCCCGTCATGGTCGCACAGAGCGGCGCGTCGCTCATCGCGGATGACGCCGTGGAAGCGCTCAGAGAAGAATTGCTTCCTCATGCGCTCCTTGTGACACCGAATATTCCCGAGGCTGAACGTCTGGCCGGTTTTTCGATCCGTTCCACGGAGGAGATGGAACGCGCGTCGAGGAGAATAGCGGAACTAGGCCCGAAAGCAGTGCTGGTGAAGGGCGGACATCTTCTCCGCGAGGATTCCGTAACGGATGTTTTCTTTTATAAAGGGGAGCTCACGCTCTTTGAAGACCGGAGGATTTTCACGGAAAATACGCACGGCACGGGATGCACGCTGAGCGCAGCGATTACCGCCGAGCTTGCGGCCGGTATCCCCTTGGAGGAAGCTGTTCGCCGGGGAAGGCAGTATCTGCGAATGGGGCTGGAGGCGAGTTTTCGCCCCGGAAAAGGGTGGGGACCTCTGGGGCATGCGGTGACTCCGCCATGGCTCCGGTCTTGAAAATAGTCCCCGAAGACTGGGCGGAGGCGCTGAGTGTCTGCCGTGCTCGTCGTCCCCTGATTTACGCCGTCACGAATTATATCGCTGCGTCTTTCCAAGCGAACGCGATCCTCGCGGTTGGGGCTTCTCCTGTTATGTCGCCCTGTATTCATGAAGCGGGAGAGCTTGCGAGGAGCGCGGAAGGAGTGCTAATCAATACAGGCGCTCCCTCGGAGGATAGAGAACTGCTTATCCGGAACGCGCTTACCGCCGCAGAGGTAAAAAGAAGCGCTACGCTGCTTGATCCCGTAGGATACGGCGCTGCTTCATTTCGCAGACAGCTTGTCGACGCGCTTCTCCGAGATTTTCGTTTTGCAGTCGTCAAGGGGAACCGGGGCGAGATCTCTCTTTTGGCGGGAGAGAAGGGTGACGTGAAGGGGGTGGATTCAGAGGGGAGCTACGCGTCCATTGTCCGTTCCGTCAGAACAGTTGCAGTAAAGACGCGTTCGCTCGTCTGCGCTACCGGCGAGACGGATGTGCTGAGCGGCGGCGATGCCGTGTTGTCGGTGCGGGGAGGCAGCGCGTTGCTCGGACGGATTACAGGCGGAGGGTGCGTGTTGGGCGCGTTGATGCTTACCCTGAGTACGGCGGCTTCCAGTATCTCCGCCGGGGTTGTCTGTGCTTCCGTTCTCCTTCGGCTGGCGGCGGAACGCGCGGAAAAGATCTCGAACGGTCCCGGAACCTTTCAGGCGCACTTGTTGGATGCCTTGCACAAGACGCATCCGGAGGAGTTGCTCAACGAAGCGTGGAGAGTGGAGGAGGTAACGGAATGAACACAACGGAACGAATACAAAGAGCGTTGAAGGTGTACGTTATTCCCGACAGCACTGCGGGAGCGCCTCGCTCTCTCGAAGAGCAGGCCCGGCTGGCGATTCTGGGCGGCGCGACGATGATACAGCTGCGGGACAAGAAGATGACGGGACGCGAACTCTATGAAACGGCGAAGCGTCTTCTTTCATTGTGCCGTCCGCGCGATATTCCGTTAATCGTCAACGACCGTTTGGATGTTGCCCTCGCCTCAGGAGCGGACGGGGTGCATCTGGGAGCCGAGGATCTTCCGGTGCATGCGGCGAAACGCTTTGTTCCCGAAGGATTCATTGTAGGGGCGACGGCGCACTCTGTGGAGGAAGGGATACGGGCGGAAGCCGAAGGCGCCGATTATGTCGGCGTAGGAGCGGCATTTCCCTCAGGAACGAAAAAAGGAGCCGCTGTTCTCGGCGTTGCCGGGATACGTGAGGTTTGTTCCGCGATTTCCCTTCCGACGGTTGCCATAGGCGGTATCACAGCCCAGAATGCCCGTGAAGTTTTAGATGCCGGTGTGGATGGGGTTTCGGTCGTCGCTTCGGTAGTCGGACAGGAAGATATACAAGCAGCCGCGTCTCTCCTCGCGAAGGCTGTTATCAGAGGAAGTTACGAATAAAAAAGAGGATAACGACAAGGGTAGCCATAGCGCCGAACACGAAAAAATACACCCAACCCGGAGTATCGCCGGGAGAAGGCTGAGGAAGATCTGGCGTTTCCTCTTTTTCTTTCGAGCCTGCGGCCGTTCCCGGAAGAACGGTTGCGGGCTGCGCGAGCGGAGCGGTGCGTATGCGGCTGTTGCCTTCCAAGGTTGTTACCCCGTTGAATTCGTCCGAGAGTCGGACCAGCAGAGTGAAGTTGCCGTGCCGGTCTTTGTGGACCGATATGACTTCTCCGCGTACTGTACCGTCGAAATCGGGGTCGGCACGCTGTAACTTCTCCCGGATGGGAGCCGCTTCATCTTCGGGGAGACGTACCAGCACGAAATCCCCTTTTTGTAACGAGGCTACCGGAGTCCCCTTTACCGGATCAATATAGGGAGCGCAAGGAACGAGAAATGAGATATTCTCGGGCGCCGATTCTTTGTTTGCATCTTCGGAGGAAAGAACGGCGCCGTCTTTTTTAAGGAACGCAGCGAGCGCCTCCTCTCCCCTGCGATCCGCCTTGAGATACGCAGTTGCTCGATACCCGAGCCGGGAAGAAATCTCTTCCCGGAGGCACTCTTCCAGGGTTTTCATATTATCGCGCGGATTTTCCAACGCCTCTCTTACTGCCTCTGCGGTGAGTATTTCGCCTAAGAGGCGCTCCAGAGAGGAGAGGACAGAGGGAGAGAGCAGCTTCCCGAAAGCTTCTTGACGAGTGGAGAGCTCTTCGGTGAAGCTGAGAAATGCCTCGGCTCCCACTTCGACGTTAATTTTTTTACTCTTTTCGTCATCGTCCGGTGAAAACGCTATACCGGAGGCGAACAGTCCCGCAGGGGATAAAATTTCGTAGAAAAAGATGTTTGTCTTTTCCGTTTTTGTCCTCCGTATTGAGAGGATGCACTTCAAAACGTTCAACTGTATTACAGGATTCACAGGTTTTCTCCCTTTCGGTATTGATTCCGAGAATGGCATTATACGTTGTTTTCTCTGTTCGCGAAAGCCCCGGACGCCAAATAGGCTGGAATATGCATTCGAAAACTACGGAGCGGGTTCGTCCCTGAGAAGAATGGAAGGAATCGCTCCGTAGTTTTCTTACCGCCCTCGGAGTACCCTGCTGAAAGGCGCCTTCTGAAAGATGTGAAGAATACCCATTCCGAGAAGCGCCCCGGGTATGCTGCTGATAAGAAATGCAGTCTGTAACGTAAGAAAGCCGACAGGCTTTCCCATGGCGGGACCAAGCAGAAGCGCCGAGAGCGCAGCTCCAACAGGACCGGTACCGAGCGGTTCGGCAAGCGCGCTGACAGGCCGGGAGAAAAACTTGAAAGCCAAACCCGCAGCGATCGCGCCCGGGATGCTTCCGGGAAACGCGAACAGCGTCCCCATGCCCGTCATATTTCGGATAACGCTGGTGATAAAGGCGACTCCCGCAGCCCACCATGGACCGAGAAACGCCCCCGCAAGCACGTTGACCGTATGTTGAAACGGATAGCATCGCGTCGGCCCCATAGGGAAATGAACTCCTGAAAGAAGAATCGCCGCCGCCACAAAAAGACCTGCGAGGGTCAGTTTTTCGACCCGGCTTCTGTCTCCGGTTTTATCTGTCTGAAACCAGAAGCGCATTCAGATCCACCTTCTTTTCTATCATCCCGCAGGTGAGCGCAAATTCAGAAAACGTCTCCCACTGATCCAACGAAAGCGTTGTATCTGGCGCAAAAAAAGGCAGCGTCCGGTCAAATGCTGTCCTCTCCATCTCGGCGGGAGCTTCCGGAACAGCCCGGAAATAGAGTGCAAGGGCTTCCGGGGGGTGAGCCGCCGTAAAGACGAGCGCCTCGTCGATGGCTGCCAGAAACTTCACGATGCTCTCTTTCTTTTCTTTGTATGTCCGATCACCGGTAACGAAGACGAGCTCGTCGTATGTCGGTATCCCGAAGTGATCAATTTCAAAAAAACGGGAGTCATATCCTTCCATTTCCAGGAGGACGGGCTCGTACGTCTTGAACGGGCCCATAACCGCGTCTGCTGTTCCTGAGGTTAGCGACTGAAGTATTGAGAAACCGACGTTCAGCAGTTTATAGTCGCGGATTGCGTTCACCGAAGCGAAAGCCTCTGCAAGGTGGTCCATCATCCCCGGAACAGTGTAGCCGATCGTCTTTCCCTCAAGATCAGAGGGAACGCGAATCCCGCTTGTTTCAAGAAAGAGAAGGGTTGTCAGGGGAGTTCCGATGAGCTTTCCCACGGCTTTCAGAGGAATACCCTCCGAGGCGGCGATCAGTATCTGCGGTTCGTAAGAGAGCGCAATGTCGGCATGACCGGCCGCCGCCAGTTTCAGAGGGTCGGCGCTGTCCGAAGGGCTTTGTATTTCGACGAAGAGCCCGCGTTTTTCGAAGAAGCCCGATTCAATCGCCGCGTAGATCGGCACATGGTCCACGTTCGGGAACCAGTCCAGCATCAGGACCAGCTTTTCCGTCCCCTTTGCAGCAGAGGTTGCCAGCAGAAGAAAAAACATCGCTATACAACAAATCTTGGTTCGCATATACATTCCTCCCGTTTACTTATTCGTCTGAATCTCTTTCGTGTCTTGGTTCCACCGGACATAGCGGGCCTCAAGGCGGGAAACGCCCCCCCAGAGCAGGAGCCCTATACACGAAAGAAGTACCACGCACGCGAAGACCATGTCGACTCGCAGGCGAGCGTTGGCCTGCATCATCAAATATCCGAGCCCCTCCAACGAGCCGACCCATTCGCCTATCACAGCGCCTATAGCGGCGACCGAGACCGCTACCCGCAGCCCCGCAAAAAAATAAGGGAGCGCCCACGGCCAGTAAAGAAAACGCAACGTCTTTCGAAAATCAGCTCCCATAACAAAAAACAGCCTTTGATACCCTGGATCGCAGCTTTTAAAACCTTGCAGCAGCGTTACAGTGACAGGGAAGAAAATAATGAGCGCCGCCATGATAACCTTGCTGCCCGTTCCATAGCCGAACCAAACCACCAGAAGTGGCGCCACGGCGAAGACGGGAATCGCCTGTGAGGCTATTAACAACGGAGAAAGAGCTCGTTCAAGAAGAGGCGAAAAGAACATCGCTATTGAGAGGGGAAGAGCGGCCGCAAGAGAAAATACAATCCCAAGAGCGATCTCGAATGTCGTCACCGCAGCGTGTTTCAGCAGCAACGGCGCCTCCGTCAGCAGAAGAATCGCGATTCGAGAGGGGGCGGGAAGAATAAAGTGGGGGATCTCCTGCAGACGGCAGAAAGCTTCCCAGCACAGCACAAACGAGAGCGTTGCAGCAGCGGGAATGAGGCGGCCGGTCATCAACGTCCCTCCTGAAGGGAGCGCAGAATGTGTTCCTTCAGGTGCAGGAGTTCCGTATTCGACGGATTCCGCGGCTTCTTGCCTTCCGGAATGAACTCCTGGGTTACCATCATCGGAGAGCGAGAAAGAACGACGATCCTGTCGGCCAGGAAAAGAGCGTCGTCGACATCATGCGTGACCATCAGGATCGTCTTTTCGAAACGTGATTGCAGCAAGAGCAGCATGGTGCGGAGCGACTGCCGGGTAAGCGCGTCAACAGCGGAAAGAGGTTCGTCGAGAAGCGCGAGGGGAGCCCGGAAAAAGTAGGTCCGTGCAAGAGCGCATCGTTGCGCCATGCCTCCCGAAACTTGTTGCGGGTAGTGATTCTCAAAGCCTGAGAGCTCCAGGGAGCTGAAGAGGTTTTTTGCTTCTTTATAGTCATCTGAAGTCAGCTTTCTTTTCACCATAACAGGGAGAAGCGCGTTTTGAATAAGCGAAAGCCATGGGAGCAGCAGATCTTTTTGTGCCATGTATCCCGCTTCTCCGCGAAGGTCCGGGAGTTCGGCGCCGAAAAGAAAGAGCCGCCCCCCGTCTCTGGATACGCTCCCCATCAGGAGGTCGAAGAGCGTGCTCTTTCCGCACCCTGACGGGCCGACGAGCACTGTAAAGCTGTTTCGGGGCAGCGCAAGAGAAAAATTTGAAAGAACGGGAAGCCCGTTGAAATCTTTAGAGAAATGACGTATCTCAAGCATAAAAAACTCCCGGCAAGGGATGCCGGGAGTAGGAGTTGCGACTTCTTCGCGGATGGCAACGAACGCACTCTTCCCTTCGCCGGCATGACCCGGATCAGGTTCCAGGGGTCGGGGCCGTTAGCCCCCTCTCAGCCGGTAGATGCCGACTCCCCCAGTTGCTGTCGACAACAGAATACGCTTTTCCCTTTGCTTTGTCAATTCATTGAAATCTGCAAGGAAAAGAGAGATAATCGTATGCAGGATTTGAAAGGGGGATTTCTTCGTGAATATTCGATGCAAAAGCTGCCCGGGAAGTTTTGGTGATAAAGAAGTTCTACTGCATTATTTCGATGAAGAGACGAGGGCGGACGCCCCTTTGTTCCTCTTGCTGCACGGAGTTCACGGATGCGCATCTTCGGTTGAAGGGAACAAGTACGGGTACCTGGCCCGCTTGATTGCGCAGAAGAGGTTCCCGGTATGCGCCGCAGAGTCCAGCCGGCTGCGACGGGATAGAGAAACGTTCGGCGACGATCGGCCCGCATGGGCGGTGGCTTCCTTCCAGGGGAAAACGTTCGCTATGGAGGTTTTCGATGCATCCTCAGCCCTTGCTGCTGCGGCTGCGGAGTATCCAGGCCGGAAAATAGTGCTCTGGGGTTTTTCTCTCGGAGGGCTTCTGTCGGTACTCCTCGCCGGGGGAGAGAGCGGAAGATTTATTCGTCAGACTGGGCTGGAGCCAATAACGCTTCCCGGCGTCGACGCCCTCGTCATCTCCGGAAGCGGCGACCGGATCCGTGCCGAGGCCTCGGCGGGGCTCGCGCTTCCGATACTGAACTCCCTTGGCTCCAGCGAAGTTATTCACACGGCTGCATCGAAAGTATCGCTTTCCTTCGCTCTTTTCTTTTACGGTGGATGCGATGGAACTTTCGACGAAGAGTCGTCGAGAAGAATTTTACGCAGTCTCCGGCTTGACGAGGAGAAAAAAGAATTTCATATACTGTCCGGAGTTGACCATGCATTCCGTACAGTGAACGGAACGCCCTCTTTTGAACCGCTGGAACAGATGCTTGGAATCACCATGGCCACCCTGGAGCGGCGCCGAAGAACATGAGAATCCGGGGGCCGGCAAGGAGAGTAAAAAAACCGCCCAGCGCGAGGAACGGAACAAGCGGAATCGCATCCTTGCGGCGTACTTTTCCCGCAAGCAGAAGGAGAAGCGCGAGGATTCCGCCTGCCATGAAGCCTGAGTAGAGGGTGAGGAGGAGCATTTTCCACCCCATTATGCTCCCTGTACCGGCAGCAAGCGTGGCATCTCCCCACCCCATGCCTCCTCTGGAAATGAGGATGATACAGGCGATTACTGCAAAACCGGCTCCCGCCCCGAGGAGACCGTCAAACAGCGCATCCCAGCCTCCCGGCAAACGCAGGGCGACGCCGATGATTCCCATGGTAAGAGGAAATACGTCGAAAACGTACCCGTCTTCGACGTCGGTCAGCGCGTTCAGAAAAAGACCGAAAGTAGCGGCCAAAGCGAGGAGGAGCGTATAAGAAACGCCCCATCTCCAGGCAAGCAGCCCTCCGGCAAGAGCGCCTATAACCTCTACCGCCAAGTAACGAATGCCGATCCTCGTCCCGCAGCGACGGCATTTTCCACGAAGCATACACCATGAAACCAGCGGCACAAGATCTCTCCACTCCAGAACTGTTCCGCAGGAGACGCACACGGATCGTTCTCCTCCGCTCCAGGATTTTCCAGAGATGCTCCGTAACGCGACGACGTTCAGAAACGAACCGAAAGATGCGCCCAAAAAAGAAAAAAAAACGATGACAAGCGCGGTTTCCATATTCATCAATCCTTCACGAAGGAATTGGCTGCCAGTTTGATGCAGAGGCACTCCTTATCTCTCTATATATAGCACAAGGAGCGCATTCAGCCAAACTTTCTTTCGTTGAAGAGCTTCCCCCGCAGATCGAGCAAGAGAATGAAAAGAAAGATGCGTTCTATATTCCGGTTTCAGTATTTTGTTGTATAATATTCTCAAAGGGCGACCGATTCATTCGGTGAAATGTGAAATGTGAAAGGAGGAAGAGCCATGTTCAAGAAGATTCTGGTTGCGGTTGATATGAGCAAAATGTCGGAAGAAGTATTCGCGTACGGCTGTTCGCTCGCTTTGCGCCTGGGAGCCGAGGCGACCTTTCTTCACGTGCTTCCCCATCCTACGCTCTGGAGAGGGTACGAACCCTGGCTGCCCCCCGAGATCGACGTGGAGGTAGCGGAAATCGCCCGTAAAAAGCTGGAATACTACCTCCGGAAGTCCAAGGAGAACTATCCGGAGCTGGAGAATACGAACTATACAATGGTCGTCAAGGAGGGAAATCCCTCCGACGTGATCATCAACTATGCAAAGGAACACGACATGCACCTGGTTGTCATAGGATACAGGGGACAGAGCACTCTTGAGCGTCTTGTGGTCGGGAGCACTGCCTCGAACGTCGGACGATACGCGCACTGTTCGGTGCTCATCTATCGCCCGGGGGAGCAGGTCATCTAAGAAACGAACTGTGATACGTGAAGCCAAGAAAAACTCAACCCGGGACAGCGGAAAAACGGTTGTCCCGGGTTCGTCATATTTCTCTATGGAATGTGTTGAAGCGATGGAAAAAAGAACTGGGGAAAACTGTTTTTTCCGGCGCTGTTTTTACTTCTTTTTCCCTGTGCCGTAGCGCTCCTGTCCGTACATCTTCGATGCTTTTTCGTCTGAGTGTCTCTCTCTCGGAGCGGAGGTATTGAGCGTGCCCTTCAGCTGCTGCAAAAGCTCCTCTTTTTTTTTCTTTTCTTCGTCTGCGCCGGATATCCCGGGAACGTCGCGGTCGAGGTAGCCGAGATCCACAAGCGACTGCATTCTCAGGATGTCCACATCCATATCCTCGGCGAGACTATCGACGCTAAAACTAGTTTTTGAATGATCCCGGATGAACTCTCTCACCCTGGGGTATAATTCGTCGAGTTCATCAAGGCACTGAGAACAGATCTTTCCGCGTGTTGCGTCGTAAAGCCTCCCGCAAAGTTTGCATGTAATCAGGCTCACGATGACGCCTCCCTTCTGCGTGTTCTTGCCGAATACTATATCACTCTTTAGCGGCAGGAAAAAGAGGGCTGAGGAAAAAAGCCAAAGAACGGAGTGGTGTAATTGGCGTCGTCTGACTACATGTATACAAATATTCTCTTCTTCTGAGAGAGTTTCTCCCCATCTTTTCTGTTAAGATATCCTGTATGCTTCTGTTTCATCCGGTAAAAAGTATCGAAAGGAGAAAAATACTCATGAAACCTACTGTAGTGGATCATATCGGAATCGCGGTCAAATCAATCGACGAGGCGCTTGCATTCTGGCAGTCGAGCCTTGGAATTCAGTGCACAGGTGTGGAAGAAGTCGCCGAACAGAAAGTGAAAACGGCATTTCTCCCCATCGGTGATACGGAGGTAGAGCTTCTGGAGGCTACCTCCGATGAGAGCCCTGTCGCCAAGTTTATCGAAAAGAAAGGCGAGGGTATCCACCATCTTGCTATCCGGGTGGATAATCTTGAAAAGGCCCTGGAGGAGATGAAAGCGAAGGGAATCAAGCTGATAGACGAGTCGCCCCGTTATGGCGCGGGAGGGGCGAAAATAGCTTTCGTCCACCCGAAGAGCACGGGCGGTATTCTTTTGGAACTCAGCGAAAGGTAGGAGGTTTTTTTATGTCGCAGCGAACGATAGAAGAGCTCTGCGAGGAGCTGTTGCTGAAGCGTGAGAAAGCGCAGCATGGAGGCGGTGAGAAAGCGGTCGCCAAGCAGCGTGAGAAGGGGAAGGGAACGGCGCGGGAGCGTATAGAGAAGCTG
>JAHDKR010000131.1 GCA_018436785.1 Synergistaceae bacterium
GAGATCAAGCATGAGGACTACTTCAGGGAGTCCTATCTGCTGCCTGCTCTGAAAGCCGCTCTTATCGAAATGACCGTGCCCGACAAACCCCGCAGCAGCAAGCAGCGCTACCGCATCACCGAATCGGGCCGAAAAGCGCTTGAAGACGCTTCGAGGAAAATCGAATGAGGGGCGAACACCATGAGCGCATTGCTTCCGCCGGGACGAAGGTACCTGATTCGAGACAAGTCCGGGCAATACCCGATGGACTCGAAAGGAAGCGAGCCGACCGGGCATCCCCCGGAAAACGACTAACGATAAAAGCTCAGCCGTGCAACGGAGCAAGGCGGATTGGAAGCCATTAACGGGTTTTATGGTTCACTCCTTGCGTCCGCACCGCTGAGGAACGACACGATGTCGCGCTCGAAAGCGGCTGCGAACTGTTAAGAATTTCTTACGAGTTGCCTCGGACCCCAATTCGCCTTCCTCTTCGATCATTGCTTTCGCATCGTTACTTCCCGGCGAAGCGTTCGTAGGCGATGGTGTGGTACGGCGTCGGCACGCCGGTGTCTCGGCCCATTTCCACCATTCTTCCGATGATATGGTCGAGTTCGGTTTCGCGCGCCGGTTTGCCGCCGCTGAGGTCGCGGTAGAGGGAGGACATGGCGTCCGGCGGAAAATTAGAAAAAGCGGCCGCGACTTTTTCCGCCGTTTCCGCGGGCAGGACGACCCCCTTGGCGGCGGCCACCGCGAGCAGTTCGCCCGTTACGGCGTCAAACACTTTTCGATACTGCGGGTCCTCGCGCACCTTGCCCGCCGGGCCGTCGTAGTAGCAAAACACCGCGCTGTTGCCGCACATCATGACGTACTTGGACCAGCTGTCCACCAGTATATTCTCCGACACCGTCGACTTTAAGCCAGCCTTGTTGAGCACGGCCGCGAGTTCGTCCAATACGGCGGGTCTGCTTCCGTCCTTCATGCCGAAGACGATGCTGCACATTTCCGTGCTTTGGACGATGTGCCCCGGCTTCTCCAGACGGCTGAAGACGCGGATCGTCCCGTCGGCGAGGATGCAGGGGGGCGCCAGCGGCTCCATCAGGTCGGAGACGACGACTCCGTTGAGCAGAGGGATCACGACGGTATCCGGCCGTAACATCGGGGAGATCGCCTCGCAGGCCGCTTTCAGGCTGTACCCCTTGCAGGAAACAAAAACGACGTCCATGGCGCCGAGCTCCGAAGCCTTGTCCGAGGCGAGTTTCGGGCGAACGGTAAAATCCCCGAAGACAGCGGATTCCACTTTCAGTCCGTTCCGGCGAATGGCGTCGAGGTTGTCTCCGCGAACGTAGAAATAGGTATCGGGATGGTCTTTGGCCAGCGCGCCGCCGATGATTCCGCCGACCCCGCCTATTCCGAACACTGCGATTTTCATAGTATGGCACCTCCCAAGTTCTGCGAGTAAGCGCGTGAAGCGCGCTTTTCCGGCTTTCAGTATATGCCGTTTTCTTCCTCGGATCAAATCGGGACCGCGCCCTATCAGTTTCCATACGGGAGCAACACGACGCGCGGAGCCGGGAAAAGCATGTGTGAGCGACGCCGCGGACGGCGGCGAAAGGACCTCCGTTGCATCAATACTCCAGCAACACTGGCAAACGGGGCGTGTGAATGTTACAATTCTGTAACAGGGCAACGCACGCATGTACGCAAGGGGTCGAAAAGGGCTCTTTGCCGCGTTGCCAAGCATTTTATACACAAAGGGGGCAATACAATGAAAAAGCGTGTTTTTAGTCTTCTGGCGGTTCTTGTACTTGTTGCGCTGATGGTTCCCGCGTTCGCTTCCGCGAAAGAGGTCATGCTGTACTCTTCGATGAAGGACTCTCAGCTGTCCGCGTTGAAAGACGCCTTTATCGCGAAGTATCCGGATATCCGTATGGACTACTATACCGCGGGTACCGGCAGCGTGATGACGAAGCTGGCCACCGAGCAGCAGGCCGGAGGCATCCGCGCCGACGTCATCTGGGTGGGGGATCCGACGAACTACATCTCCTTCAAAGAGCAGGGGCTTCTGTACGCGTACGAGTCTCCCGAGGCGGCAACCATGCCCGCGAACTTCAAGGATCCTGACAACTGCTACGTTGCGGGGCGCGTGATCATGTTGGGCTTTGTGTACAACACGTCGGCGCTTTCCGCCAACGACGTGCCCAAGACCTGGAAGGAGCTCGCGGAGTTCAAGGGGTACACCGCGATGACCGACCCGACCTTCTCCGGCACAACGCTCTACACGGTCGCCGGACTGGTGCAGCATCCCGATTTCGGTTGGGACTTCCTGCAGAAGCTGAAGAACAAGGGTATGCTGCTTGAGAGAGGCTCCAGCGCGGTGGTGACGAAGGTCGGCTCCGGCGAGTACGACGTGAGCGTGGGCGTGGACTATATCGCCCGCACTATGATAGCCCAGGGCTCTCCTATCGCGTTCGCCTATCCTCAGGACGGGATTCCCATCATCCTGAGCCCCATCGCGATCGTCAAGAACACCGCGAACATTGAGGAAGCGAAGCTGCTCTTCGACTTCATCCTCTCCCTTGAAGGTCAGGGAATCCTGATGAAGGAGTACAGCGCCCCCGTCCGTCCGGAACTGAGCCTCGAAGGGGCCCTCTCCGTGGAAGAGGCGGCGAAGAAGATTCTTCCCGTGGACGACAATCGCCTTGTGGCGGAGAAGGACGAGCTGCTGAAGAAGTTCGACAGCATTTTCAAGTAGGTCGACAGAGTTTCGCGGGGAGGGGCCTGAAACGCCCTTCCCCTTCAGTACCATCGAAGCGGCGTCGCCGGCCGGAGGAATATTTGGGAAGCGGCCTTTCAGGCGTTCTCCCGGAGATTGTCCGGCCGCTTTTTTATACCCGCTTTTCGATGCATTTTTTGGAAAGCAGTGCGAGGTGAACGTAATGGCCGGAGTAACATTTAAAAACATCACCATCAGCTACGATGCAAAGGTCATCATCGACAACTTGTCGCTGGAGGTCGACGACGGGGAGTGCTTTGCCATCCTCGGTCCGTCCGCCTGCGGGAAGACCACGCTGATGCGGGCGCTTTGCGGCTTCAAGAATCTGGATTCGGGGCAGATCTACATCGGCGACAAGCTGGTCGGAACCAAGGAACGGTGGAAGTCCGTCGCCCCGGAGAAGCGCAACGTCGGGGTGGTTTTTCAGGACTATGCGGTGTGGCCCCACTACAGTGTGTTCGAGAACGTCTACTACCCCCTGAAGAAGCGGAAGGTTCCGAAGGATGAGGCGAAAAAGAGAGCGCTGGACGCGATCGAGCAGGTGCGCATGAAGGGGTACGAACAGCGTATGCCCGCCCAGCTCTCGGGGGGGCAGCAGCAGCGGGTCGCTTTGGCGCGCGCGCTGGTTTCTTCAAATCAGCTGATGGTGCTCGACGAGCCCATCTCCAACCTGGACGCGAACCTGCGCGAGGAGATGCGCTTCGAGATCAAGGAGCTGCAGCGGCGTACGGGCATCACGGTGATCTACATCACCCACGATCAGGAGGTGGCCCTGGCCATCGCCGACCGGATGGCCATTCTGGACCGGAATGGCTACATCCGGCAGATAGGCGTACCGGAGGATGTCTACAGGAACCCCAAGGACAGCTATATCTACAAGTTTTTGGGCGTCTCCAACTTCATCCCGGTCGAACGGCGGGGACAGGAGTACGTCCTCGACGGTACGGAGGGGAAGCAGGCGTTTCCGTATGAAATTCCCGAAGCGCTCCGTGCGGAGAGGCTGTTCGCCGCGTGCCGCCCTGTGGATATCACGGTGGGCGGCAACGGGCCGGTTCAGGGCTTCGTGAAGCACGTGGTGTACCTGGGGAATCTCTTCGAATACCGCGTGCTCCTCGGAGGGCGGGAGATTCGCGTGCAGCAGGACTCCCATGAAGCCTTCAGGGCCGGAGTGCCGGAGGAAGGGCGTCCGTGCGCGCTCTCCTTCAGGAATTTACGCTTCTACCAGGAAGACGAAGGGGGGGTAGCCTCATGAAGATGTTCGGTCGCAGAGAGGGCAAGCTCGATCTGAACCAGATTCTCATGCTGATCTGCCTGACGATTTTGATCATCACGGTGGCTATGCCCATGATCATGATTGTCTACAACACGTTTTTCTATGGTTTTACGTTCGACTGGAGTATGTTTACGAATGTCGTCATGGACCCCTCGAATGTCGACGCTATGTGGAACACGATCGTGATCGCGTTCTGGGTCACGGTGGTCGGGACCATCGTCGGGGTTTTTTACGCCTGGCTGATCGGCCGGACGAACATCCCCCTCAAGGGGCTGATGAAGACGCTCTTTGTCATCCCGTACATGTTCCCTCCCTTCATCGGGGCGATGGCGTGGGGGCTGCTGCTCTCTCCGCGTTCGGGGTACATCAACAAGCTGTGGATGCTGATGATGGGGACGAGAGAGCCTCTTATGAACATCAACAGCATCGCCGGAATCGTCTTCGTCGAGGTCTGCTACTACTTCCCGTTCGTTTTCCTCCAGGTGGTCAGCGCGCTTGAGCGCATGGACCCGACGCTGGAGGAATCGGCCCGGATTTCCGGGGCGAACCAGCTGTACGTGATCCGGAAGATCACGCTGCCGCTCGTAGTGCCCGCCGTCGCGGCCGGCGCGATGCTCATTCTGATCTCCTCGCTGTCGCATTTCGGCGTTCCGGCGATGCTCGGCTTCTCTCGGGGGATATTCACCCTTCCCACCAAGATCTATGAGCTGATCAACCGGTCGGCCGGGAGCTTCGAGGGAATCCGGCAGGGGGCGGCGCTCTCCATTCTGCTCGTGGTGGTGGTCGTCATCGCACTCTGGCTGCAGCGGAAGATTCTGAAGGCCGGGCACTACGATATTATCCGCGGCAAGAGTATGCGACCCATGCTGATCAACCTCCGGACGTCCAAGTTCCCGCTGCTGGGCGTCTGCCTCGCCAGCCTGTTCGTGATCGTCATTCTGCCGCTCTATATCATCTTCGCGGTGGGAGGGCTGAAGGCGTACGGGCTGCCGCTCAACCTCGCCAACATGACGTTGGATAACTACTATCACGTGCTCTTCTCCTCGCGGATGGCGCAGGACGCTATCAAGAACAGCTTCTTTCTGGCCATTTCGTCCGCGATTATCGCGATGTTCGTGGGCACCATGATCGCCTACGTGGTGGTAAAGGTGAAGGTCAAGGGGAAGTCGCTTCTGGAGATCCTCGCGCTGCTTCCCTATTCGGTGCCGGGGATCGTGCTCGCCATCGGCGTGATCCTGATGTGGAGCGGCACGTTCTATCTGAACCTGTACAACACCATCTGGATCATCCTGATCGCCTATATCGCGCGGTACGTGGCGTTCGCGATGAAGAGTTCGTCCGCCTCGCTGGAGCAGGTGCACTACTCTCTTGAGGAGGCGGCCCGCTCTTGCGGCGCGACGCACCTCGAATCGCTCCGGGACATCACCATCGCGCTGATACGGCCGGGTATGATCGCGGGATTTTTCCTCATCTTTCTGCCGGCCATGAGGGAGCTGACCACCTCGATTCTGCTCTACGGGCCGTTCTCCCGCACGCTGGGCGTGGCGATCTACGCCATCAACGCCGAGGGGAATATCACCCAGTCGGCGGCGCTGTCCGGTATCGCCATACTGATCATCATGCTCGGTAACCTGGCGCTCCGGTTTGTTACCAAGGACAGGAGGAGCGTCTCATGAGCGAGGTTATCCTGAAGAACGTCACGAAGAAATTCTCCACGAGGACTTTGGGAGAGGTGACCGCGGTCGACGACTTCAATTTGACGATCAGGGAGGGCGAGTGCTTCTCCCTGTTGGGGCCGTCGGGATGTGGAAAGACGACCACGCTCCGGATGATCGCGGGGTTCGAGGATCTCAGCGACGGAGAGATCTGGATCGGCGACAAGCCGGTGTCCGCGAAGAAGCGCAATCTCTACGTGCAGCCGGAGGACCGGGGGCTGGGGATGGTCTTCCAGGCGTTCGCCGTTTGGCCGCATCTGAACGTCTTCGAAAATGTTGCCTTCCCTCTGCGGGTGCGGAACGTCGGGAGGAGGGAGATGGATTCCAGGGTCGCGGAGGCCCTCAAACATACCGGACTCGGCGGTTTGGACCGGACGTTTCCCTCGGACCTGTCCGGAGGGCAGCTGCAGCGGATCGCGCTCGCCCGCGCCATCGTCATGAACCCGAAGGTGCTGCTGCTCGACGAGCCGCTGTCGAATCTCGACCCCAAGCTTCGGGAGTCGATGCGCTTCGAGATCAAGGAGCTGCAACGGCGATTCAACTTCACCATCATCTACGTGACGCACGATCAGGCGGAGGCGATGGCGCTCTCCGACCGGATGCTGGTGATGGATATGGGCGTGATTCAGCAGATCGACACGCCGACGAACATGTACAACAACCCGGCGAACAAGTTCGTCTACGGCTTCCTGGGCCTCTCCAACTTCGTCGACGTGAACATCGGCGACGGGAAGGTGTACCCTGAAGGAGGCTCGGGGCAGCCGTTTCCGTGCGCCATTCCCGGCGATTTCACCGAAGCTGCCGGTACCGTGGCGTCGCGCCCCAACGAGATCGACCTGACGGCCGAGGGGGGCTACCGCACGGTGGTCAAGGCGCGCATCTTCCTGGGCGACTACACCGAATACCGGGTGGACGTCGGGAATCAGGAGGTGCGTATTCAGAGCACCGGCGACCGCGGCTTCATGGTGGGAGACAGTGTCGGGCTGGATTTCACCCGTGTGCAGTGGTACTCCCGCGACGACGGCATCAGCGACGCGGAACGGGAACGACGAAAGGTCATTTAGAAGACAGGCCCCCGGGGAGCGCTCTCCGGGGGCTTTTTTGTACGCTTGCGCGGGGCGCCGGTCCATCCGGAGCTTGATGCAGGCCTTCCGAATCCGGCTCCCCGGCCGGTTACGCTTCGGGAAGCTTCCGTATCATGGCCTCGGCCTCGGCCCACGCCACCGGGCGCGAGAAGTAGAACCCCTGCGCCTTAAGACACCCCGCCGCCCTCAGCCAGGAGAGCTGCTCCGTCGTCTCGACTCCCTCGGCGACGATATCCATCCGCAGATTGTGCGCCAGGCCGATGATCGTTCGCATCATGTGTTCGGTCTTCTCCGAGCTGAAAAGCTGGCTGACGAACGCCTTGTCCAGCTTCAGGTAGTCGAACGGCAGATAGTTGATGTATTGGAGGGAGGAGTAGCCCGTCCCGAAGTCGTCGAGGGCTATCTTGACGCCGCAGCTCTTCAGGTAGTCCAGCTTTCTGTGCACATCGTCGAGGTTGTCGATCAGGGCGCTCTCGGTCACCTCGATGGTGAAGAGCTTCGAGTCCGCGCCGGTGGTGTCGATGAGAAACTCCACCGTCTCCATCGAGGCGAGTCCGCGGAAGAAGAGCGGCGATCCGTTCGCCGAGAAGAAGAGCCGCGAGGTGCGCGCCATGTCCTGTGTCCGCACGATCGCGCGGAGCGCATGTTCCATCATGCAGATATCGATGTTCGGGATGAAACCGGTATGCTCCGCCTGCGGGACGAAGTCGCAGGGAGCAAGCATTCCTCCGTCTTGGCGCATCCAGCGGGCGAGGGTCTCGAAGCCGCATATTTTCTCGGAAACGAGGTCGTAGATCGGCTGGAAGTAGGGAAGGAACTCGTGACGCTCCAGGGCGACCTGTAATTCCGCCTGGAGCGTGAGCAAGTTCGGACCGCGCGTGTACTCTCTGATTTCCGGCGCAACGTAGCGGGCGATCCGGCCGATGCCGTTCTTCCTGGCCTGCGTCACGGCGTGCAGTGCGGCGTCGATCGCCCCGGAGGCGTTCTTCCCCTCCGCAATATCGACGAGCACTCCGATACTGGCCGAGGGAAAGACGGTCTCGTCCCCCACCTCGCACGGCGTCGCTATGCCCTTGCGGATACGGTCCATCAGGAGCATCTCCTCGCTTTCGCCGCCCTCGGGAAGGGGGAAGAGCAGCGCGAATTCGTCGCCGCTCGTTCTGAAGAGCTGTGCCTCGGGCTCCTGAAGTTCCTTGATCTTCTCGGCGATCAGCAGGAGAATCCGGTCGCCGTTCAGGTTGCCGACTTGGGCGTTGACCAGCTTGAAGTGGTCCATATTGATGACGGCGAGCGAGAACATGCGCGTTCGGGTTCCGTCGTTCAACAGGCGGTTGATCGCTTTGAGGAGCGAGTGACGGTTGGGCAGCCCGGTAAGATCGTCGAAATACGCTTTCCGTGCGAGGCGCTCCTCGAACTGCTTGCGCTCCTTCAGGTCGCGCGCCAGAAGAAGCGACAGTGGGAGCGCGCCGAAAGTGAAGCTCCGGCGGTGCACCTCGACGGGAAGCAGCGAACCGTCCGCTCTGAGGAGCGACGCCTCGAAGACGCTGTGCCCGTCCTTCGCCTCCGTATCCTTTTCTGCATCTGTTCTATTGTTCCCGGCGCGGGGGTCATCCTCCTTCTTGACGAGAACGGAGGAGAGAGGCGTTCCTTTAAGGTCGGTCCCGTAGCTCAGGACAGTGTGCGCCGCGTCGTTGGCCAGCGTAATGGCGCCGTCGGCGTCGGCAAGGATGAAAGGATCGGGGATTTTCATCACGAGATCGTGCAGCGTCTGCAACAGCATGTTGAACGAGCGCGAGAGCGCGAAGATCTCTTCGGGCCCCTCTTCGTCCACCCGCAGCGTGAGCGACTCTCCGGCGACGATTCGCTCGGAGACCTCGCGAAGCTTCCGCAGACGGCGCAGAATCACCCTGTCGAGGAGAAGCAGCACCAGGCCGAGAGTCCCCGCGCCGGTGAGCAGAATCCAGAGACGCGACGATTCGACAGCTTCCAGCCCCCGCTGGCGGATGAGCCTGGGGACATCGATGCGGACGGAGAATTCGTTCCCTCTCCCCTGCCATACGGCCGCGCCCTCCCCTTCTCCGGAGACGATCCGGACATCTCCCGCCGAGCGGTCCGGAACATCCGCGGCGTGTCCCGGAAGGAGGTCGAACTTCGTGCCGAGGCTCTTCCGCATCTCGGGCAGAAGTTTCCCCAGCGACCTCCCGATGAGGAGCGTTCCTTGCGACGGCCCCGTCCTGTTCGTTCTCAGCACCGGGCTGACTCCGAACAGGTAGGCCGCGTCGCCCAGGAGCAGGATCTCGGCGAACGCTCCGTCAGATGAGCGCTCCATCAGCGAAGGAACAGCGTCCTTCAGGCCCTTGGACACGTGATCGGGGAGCTTCCGCTCCGCTGCGCACTCCCCCTCGAAGATGGAGAACAGGAGACGCCGCCCGGTGTCGAAAATCAAGAGCGCCTCCATGCCGGCGGCAAGCATCGCCTGTCCGTCGAACATCTCGTCGAACCGGTGTTTGCAGTCCTTTTCCACGAAGGCGTACATGCTATCCCATGCGCCCCAGTCCGCCGCATAGTTGCGGAGCACCCGGAGTTCCTCGTCCAGGCGGTTCTGAACCCTCGCCATGTCCTGAATGAAGAAACGGCGCTCCACGTCGTCGAACGCTTTGAGCGTACTTCGCTGCGAGGTGAAGGAGGTCAGCACGAGTACAAGGGCCAGCAAAAGCATCATCAAGAGCAAGAACAGTCGGCGCAAGGGCATGGGCGATCTCCTCGCTAAATTTCTTCCGCTGAGAGAGTGCGGTCACAGCAGCCTGAAAGAATATGAAGTATTTCACTTTGCTTATTATCTCCTTGAATGGCGCGCTCCGCAACAAAAACTTTATTCATCGTAAATGACTAATTTTTTTCAACGAGACAAACCGCGAACTTCGCCGCATACTCCCTAGGAAAACAGCCCATCCGCCCAGAACGTTCATGAAAAAAGAGTACGTAATCACTGATCTTTATTGATCTTTATTTTGGCAAAAAAAATGCGTCCCGATGCTCCCGGAACGCACGGATACTCTCAGCAGATACGTACGCTTTTCTCCGCTTAGAGGAGGACACTTTCGAGGCAACGCTCCAGAACGCATCTGAGACTCCACGCGTCCACAGGTTTGGTAATGAAATCATCCATCCCGTTCTCGAGACAGAACGTTCGCGTTTCCTTCTGGACATCGGCGGTGACTGCAATAATCGGAATTCCGGCCTTTGCCGTACCCCCGGAGGAGGCCCGTTCAAGCGAACGTATTTCCGCTACCGCTTCGCACCCGTCCTTCAGCGGCATCTGCAGATCCATAAAGACGATGTCGGGCGCTTCGCTTCTGAAGAAGCGGACCGCTTCTTCTCCGTCGGACGCCTCGATGATTCGCGCCCCCGGGACGAGCTTGGAGACGAGGATTCGCAGCAGCCTTCGGTTGAGCCGCTGATCCTCGGCGAGGAGAACGACGGCGGGCCGGTTGGTACGCAGCGGAAGAGGAGCCCCTTTTGCCGGGAGCAGGTTCGTCCGCTCTCCGTTCGTTGTTTCTTCCGGTTCGGCGTCGCATCGTGCGCAGATGGTGAAGAAGAAGCGGCTTCCCTGGCCGGGTGCGCTTTCCAGTTGGAGGCGGCTCTCCATCTTCTGCAGCAGCGCTTCGCAGATAGTGATGCCGAGCCCGACGCCGCCGTACTTTCTGGTGTTGGAAGCGTCGGCCTGGAAAAACGGCTCGAAGAGTTTGCGATGGACCTCCGGAGCAATACCTATGCCGGTGTCCCTGACGGAGAACGTATAGGCGCATCGTCCTGCGTCAAGCGCGACGCACTGAAGCGCAAGCTCGACGAATCCTTTTTCAGTAAACTTGACGGCGTTGCCCAAAAGGTTCACCAGCACCTGTTTCAGACGGAGCGGGTCGACAACTGCGTACCGCGGCGTCCCTTCTTCGATGCGGAGTTCAAGGCGAAGTTCCTTCCGCAAGACAGTTCCGCGGACGGCGTCCACCGCCTTCCGCATAACCTCGAAAACATCGCTCTGGGCGTACTCAAGGTCAAACCGGTCGGATTCGATCTTCGAGATGTCCAGCACTTCGCTGATGACTTCGAGGAGCGTGTAGGCGGACGTCCGTATGTAGCCGACGTACTCCTTCTGCAGTTCGTTGAGGGGCGTGTCCGCGAGCAGTTCAAGAAAGCCGATCGCACCGTTGAGAGGCGTACGGAGTTCATGGCTGGTGTTCGCCAGAAAAGCGCTCTTCGCTTTGCTGGCTGCTTCGGCCTGCTGCCCGAGCCATTCGGCGTTCTCCTTGGCCGCCCGGAGGGCCTCCTCCATTCGTATCTGCTCTCCTATATCGATATCCAGGCAGAAGAGTTCCCTCCGTCCGTCGATATAGTCCACCACAACATGGCTCGAAAGAACATCGACCCGGGAACCGTCTTTCTTCTTTAGGGCAAGTCGCTCTGCCGCCCGGCCTTCTCCTTTCTCCACCATGTCGCGGATATCGTTCCGGACAGCTTCTCTCATGCCGCGCGGTATGATCAGATCAAGAAGATTGCCCCCGATGGCCTCGTCGGCGGTATACCCGTAGAGCTGCTCCGACGCGCTGTTCCAATAGCGCACCGTTCCATCCGCGGCGTACCCCTGGACCGAGACGCTCTGCACGCTGGAAAAGAGCTTCCTGAAGCGTTCCTCGCTCTCGCGGAGAGCATCTCCGGCCCGTTTGCGCTCGGTTACATCCTCCGCGGAGCAGACCACATACTCTACGCTTCCGTCCTCCCGAAGTTTGGGCGATTTGTAAATAGAGAGCAGACGAAGCTCCCCAGTGGAGGACGGAAGCCAGAGCTCGACGGTAAGCGGCTCCGCAGTGCCGAAGACCTTCATCGCGTTGCTCCGGTGCAGTTCGGCAACCTCTCTCGGGAACAGTTCGAACATGTCGCGGAAGGACATCATCTCCTGCCGCAGGCCGCAGAAGTCCGCGTGCGCCTTGTTGACGGCGCCGTAGGTATGGTCGTCGGTGAGGTACCATACCTGCGTCCGGATGTTGTCGAGGAGGATGCTCCGGTCTTCAAGGATTCGCCGCTCCGTTTCCAGCTCTCCGAAGAGGCGCCCCAGCGTCTCCGGCAGTTTATCCAGCAGTTCGGAGTTCTTCACCAGATAATCGAAGGCGCCCAGCTTCATCATCTGCACTGCGAGTCGCTCGTCTCCCTGTCCGGTCATGATGATAAAAGGCGGCGCCGCGCCGCGCTCTTTCAGCAGCGCGACCAGCTCCTGTCCGGACATGTCGGGTAAATTATGATCGATCAGGAGCGCCGTTCCGGGCCGCTCGAAGGCTTTCTCCACAGCCTCGCATCCGAGGGAGACGCCGAACGCCTCGTACCCCGCTCTGTGAAGCCTTCTGACGATCAGGCTTCGCAAGTCTTCGTTGTCCTCTACGACGAGAACGTTTCGTGCCGGGGCGTCCCCGTGCTCGGCGCGTCCATCCATCCTTCGGGTCTCCGCCGCTCTCAGTGCACGCCGTTCACCTGAGGCACCTGCACGACTGCAAGGTAGAGCCCCAGCTGGCGAACGGCGTTGACGAAGGCGTCGTATTCCACAGGTTTCGTGATGTAGCTGCTGCACCCCAGTTCGTGACAGCGTTCCACTTCCCGGGGATCGTCGGTCGTGGTGATCATGATCACCGGCATCTTACGGAGTTCGTGGTCCTCTTTGATGCGCTTGAGCACTTCCGTGCCGTCCAGCTTGGGCATCCGGATGTCGAGCAGCAGAATGTACGGGGTGTGCGACCGCCTGTGCGGCCCGTTCCCGATGCGAAAGAGAAAATCGATGATCTCCTGCCCATCCTTGAAGTGTTCCACATGGTTGGAGATTCCCGCGCGCGCCAAATTTTTCCGTATCAGCCCGGCGTGCCCCTCGTCGTCCTCGGCTATGAGTATGATGACTTCATTGTGCATGCGTTCTTCCTCCTCCATAATCATTCTCCCTTTTTCGACGCTGCGGGCAGCGTGATCGTGAACGTGCTTCCAGTTCCGGGCGTCGATTCCACGACGACCTCCCCGTCCAGTCTTCCAAGGATCTGCCTGACGATCGTCAGGCCAAGCCCCTCGCCTTCGTTCGCCGACGGATTCAACCTGTGGAAGAGCTGGAAAATCTTCTCCTGGTGCTGCGGCGCGATCCCGATACCGTTGTCCCGCACCAGGTAGACGGCGCGGTCCTGCTCGATCCGCCCCTCGACGACTATTTCCCCCGGACGTTGGGGATCAAGATACTTCAGCGCGTTGCCCAGAAGGTTCGCGAAAACCTGAGTGAGCTGCACGGCGTCGCCTCTGCACGAGGGCAACCTGCCGACGCGAAGCGCCGCCCCGGCCTCTCTGACCTGAAATTGCAGAGAGGAACTCAATTCCGCCATCAGCTCGTTCATATCGACGGATCCGACGCTGAGCGCCGCCCGCCCGAGCCGCGAAAGCTTCAAGAGGCCTCGAAGGAGCGCGTCCATCTGCTTCGCGCGTCCATCTGCTTCGCGCTTCCCCTGATACGGCGCAGAGAGTCGGTCATGTCGGGGAGCAGGGCGCGTATCGCGCGCTCCCGTTCCGGAGGAGCGAGAGATTCATCGTCCAGCGCGCGCAGAAGATCCTCCACGGAGTACTCCAGCTCGCGACTGTATCCGTCCACATTGACCAGCGGGGAACGAAGGTCGTGCGACGCTACGTAGACGACCTGCTCCAGTTCCTTGTTCTTCGCTTCGATGAGCTGCTCCGCCTTTTTGATCGAGGTGATGTCGGTCGTGACGGTGGCGAAGCTGTTTTCGCCCGGAGAGACGACGGAGATGAAGAAATGCTTGTCCAGAGGGGCGAAGTACGTCTCGAAAGTTGAGGGTTCTCCCGTCATGGCGACCTTGCCGTACTCCTGTAAATACGGAGCCTTCTCCGTACCGTAGACCTCGGTCGCCAGGCGTCCGACGGCCGCTTCCTCCGGGATTCCGATTGACTTTGTGAACGCGGCGTTGCACCCGGTAATCCGGTAGTTCGCAGGACGGCCTTCCTCGTCGAAGACCAGGTCGTGGAGCGCGACGACCTCCGTCATTGAGGCGAAGAGCGCGCTGAGTTTCCGTTCGCTCTCGCGAAGCGCCTTTTCCGCCTTCTTTCTTTGCGCGGCGCTTCGCAGCAGCTGCAGCAGCACGACGGACTGAAGCAGCAGGGCGGAAACGACAAGCGCGACTATCCAGCGGTTTCGCTGCCCCAGCGCTTCTTGCGCAGTCACCCTCTCGGTCTCGTCAATAACCAGGGAGAGTAAGATTTCCCGGCCATCGATGAACACCGGCGAGGAGTGCACGCCGACGTCGCGAACGCTTCCGTCGGCCAGGCGATGCTTGAAATCAAAGGAAGTGTTGTTCCGGCTGCGCGCCCTCTCCATCTCCCTGGAAACCTCCTCAGGGGAGAGCATGTTGATCTGCGCTATATTCATCCCCTTCAGCTCCGGATAGCCGTAAAAGCCGCGGGCGGAATGGTTTCCGTCGAGTATGATCCCCGTATCCGGGTCGATGAGCAACATGGGCGTGGTGTTCTCCGCGAAGAGGTCGTAGGCGAAGAAGAGCCTTCGGGACAGCGTCTCCCAGTTCGAAAGGAGGCTCGCGGCAGTGCGGTAGACAATCTGCGAATCCGGGGGAAGCAACGCCTCGGGGATTGCGAATTTCTGAAGCATGGCGGCGTTGAAGACGTAGCGGTTCGGGCTTTCGAGCACTACCGGTATGGAGTCCGCACGCTCCCCGGCGAGAATGCGAAGCGCCAGCGACGCGGCGGCCGCACCCTGAGAGTGTCCGTGCACGACCTTGCCCCCGACCGCCCCGTGAGGGAGCAGAAAATCCCAGCATCCGAAGACCGGGACGGAGGTTGCCTCCGTAATGAGCTCCATGTTCTCGCGAACGGTAAGCGCCTGCCCCGACGGGGTGAGCAGATATGCCAGCATGAGCACGGCGGATGATTCCGGGTTCAATTCGCCGAGACGTTTTTGGAGCGCGTGCGGTTCCAGCTCATCCAGCCAGATGAATTGCACTGCGTCGCTGAAGGAGGGGGCGCTCTGCCGCACCAGCTCCAGATTGCGCTTCTCGGTGCGCCGAGAGCCCGAGACGACGGCTATCGTCTTCGTCGAACGGTGCAGGTTCAAAGCTGCCTCGATCGTTTCCCCGACCGAAATGGATTCGTTGACCCCCGTGACGTTGGTCATCCCCTTGATGTGCTCCGGAGTAAAATCGTTGATGCCGCAAAAGACCTTGGGTACGTTCCCGAAGATCGATTCTCCCCTCTCCCGCAGAAAGACCAGAGCGTCGTCGTCCGTACAGATGATCGCGTCGAAGAGGACGCCGCGTTCCGCATACCTGCGCCGGAACAGCTCCGCCATCATCTTCTCGTGGGCCGGTCCGGGGTTGCGAATGCAGTCGAGGTACTCCACGAAAAGTTCGATATCCTTGTCGCCGGAGTTTTGAAGCTCCTCGACGACCCCCTGGTGGAGCGAGTCGGTCCATTCGTACCCCTGGTGGAATGAGTGCAGAAGAAGAATGCGCTTCTCGGCCCCGGCGGCCGCGAAGGAGGACGATGCAAGAAGGATGAACGCGGCGATGAACGCATGCAGGGGTGGGAGGTTGCGGAAAGGGCGGCCTCTTCGGGGCATCTCATGCACCATCTTTCGTAGAAAGTATGCTTCGAACCTTCGATCCTTTGGAAGAAAAAACAAAGCTGCGCCATGTTTCCTGTATTGTATCATTTCTTCGTCGTCGAGAGGACGCTCTCCGAACATTGTCCGCCTGCCTGGATGCCGGCGACGCCCCGAAAAGCCTCCAATGGAGACAGCCGCATCGCGACATTGAGATATTCAGAATAAATCTCCGAATTGTCAACTGTAAAGGTTTCCAGTTCAAGAACTGTAGGGCTTTTCGATGTTTCTTTCTTTTTTGGAGTGCATAATCATCCCCAACAACACTCTGAACCCGCTCTGAAGCGAATGCCGCCGGCTCCCAAACCAACGGAGTCTGCGCAGGGGGGGACGCCTTCGCAAAATGTTCTTTCAAAAAAGTTCCTAAAAGGAGGAATGCAGTATGAATACGCTTCGGGGCAGGCTGATCGTAATATTTCTTCTGGTGTCACTCTCGGCGGTGGCCGTCGTGGGCCTGATCGCTGTAAACAGATCGCAGACGGCGATTATCGGCGCGGCGTGGAAAGAAGGGAACGCGCTCGCTTCCGGTCTTTCCGAGAAGGTCAACGCCTATCTTCGCGAGCGGGCGATGATTATCTCGACGCAGGCTGAACGGCATGTCGTCCGGTCGATGAACTGGGCGGAGCAGGAGTCGGGACTTGCGCCTTTGTATGATCAGTACGCTTTTGTGGACATCTTCGTCGCCGACGTTGACGGAAACGCTCGTTTCGTCCGGCGTGAGGTCGAGGGTGTCAATATCAAAGATAGGGAATATTTTATCCAAGCAGTCAAAGAGAAGAAAAACGTAATTTCCGAACCCGTGGTTAATCGCGTCACCGGGGCGCTCGTCTTCGTGTACGCATCCCCCATCATCCGGGACGGGAAGGTCCTTGGCGTGCTCGTGGCGTCGGAATCTTTGGAGTCGATCTCCAAGCACGTTACCTCTCTTGTCTGGGGAGAGAGCGGATACGCCTATCTCATCGACAAATCCGGCGTGCTCTTGGCGCACCCTGCGGCCGATCTGCTGGGCAAACTCAGCTTGACGGTCGAGAGCGACCGGGTCGCCTCCGAGCTTGCGAACGGGATGCGCGACGGCCTTGCGGGCAGAGCGGGAAGGGTGGAGTATTTCTTCAACGGCAGAGACCAGATGAACGCTTACGCCCCAGTCCCTTATACCGGGTGGCTTGCCGCGGTGACCACGCCGACGCAGGAGTTTCTCGCGCCGGTGCGTGTCATCCGGAATGCGATCTGGATCGCGGTCGCGGTGATCGCGCTCCTCGTCGTGGCAATCTCTCTCTGGGTGGCAAACAGCATCGCCAAGCCGGTGAAGATAGTGGCCGAGAAGATGGATGCCGTCTCCAAGGGCGACCTGACGTCGACGATCGAACTCAAAAGCGGGATGAAGGAGATCACCCTGCTTGTCGGCGCGGTGAATTCGATGATCACGCTCGTTTCGGGCTCGATCCGCGAGATTCTGGATACATCGAAGCAGGTTCTGGCCCGCGCCGAGGACCTGAGCGCGGCTGCGGAGGAGTCGACGGCCGCGATAGAGGAAGTGCTCGCCATCACCGAGAAGACGAGCGCGCAGACGGAGAACGCGGCTGCGGCGGTCGAGGAGACGAATGCAGGCGTGGAGGAGGTCGCCTCTGGAGCGCAGGCCGCGGCGCAGGCGGCGTCCGAGGCGGGCGAAGGGGCCGCTTTGGTCTCCGATGCCGCGCAGAAGGGCGGCGACTCCGTCGAGGAGATGGCCGTCATGATCACGAAGACGGCGAAAGCGGGCGAGCAGGTCGGAAGCGCGGTCGAGAACCTGGCCGGAACGGTGAAGAACATCTCCGGCTTCGTCGCCACCATCACGCAGATCGCCGACCAGACGAACCTGCTGGCGCTGAACGCCGCCATCGAGGCAGCGCGCGCCGGGGAAGCCGGGCGCGGATTCGCAGTCGTCGCCGAAGAGGTCCGCAAACTCGCGGAGGAGTCGAACCGGGCCGCAGGCGAGGTAGGCAAGTTGATCGGCGAGATCACCTCGCGGACGGAGAGCGCACTGAGGGACTCCGAAGGCTCGTCAAAGATTCTGAAGGAGCTTGTCGCGAAGGCTGCAGAAACGCGGGACGTGATCAACGACGTCGTGAAGCGGATGAACAACGTCACGGAAAACATCCAGACCATAGCGGCGACGGTGGAGGAGCAGTCGGCGAGCGCCGAGGAGATGACCGCGGGTATGGACAGCGTGTCGAAATCGAGCATCGAAATCGCCGAGCAGGTGGGCGGTGTGAACCGCTCGATGCAGGAGCAGAGCAAGGTCGTCGAGGCGATCGCGGCGGCTTCGGAGGAGCTTGTGAACATGGGCGAGGTGCTGCAGCAGGCGGTCGCGCGCTTCAAAGTAACGCAGGAGAGCAAAGGCCTGGCGCTGAAGAAGTAGCCGGAACGCCGCAGAGTGAAGAGCTGCGCCGCAACGATCATTTTCAGCCGCGAAACCCGATAGCTCGTTGGTTCCGCGAAGAGGGGCTCAGCATATGCGGAGCCCCTCTTCGCAACGGGCGTCATTCGAGACGTCGCAACGATACGCGGCTCCCAGCGGCGATAGACGGAACAACTGGCTGTCCGCGACTCTTTCCACGCTACACGAACGTCAGCTCGACCTCCTTCAGGTAGCGCTCCTCCAGCGTGCGGGCGATGGTGCGGACGATGTTCCGGCGCATCTCCAGCTCCACCGGAAGCGTGGGGTCCTGGTGCGCCTCGTTCACTCTCGTCCCCACGACGAAGCGGATACGGTCGCTCTCCTCCAGAAGCGCGGCGAGGCGCGATGCCGAGGTCTTCTCGCGGGTAATCTTCTTTCCTTCGAGAATCCTGGAGACCTCCGTCAGCGTGAGAATGCCCTCGGTGATCAGGTCGGCCCCCTCCATGGTCGAGATCGGGGGCAGGCCGCCGCGCGCGGTTGCAAGGTCGGTGACGAGCGGACGGCCCAGTTCGCGGGCGACGATCTCCGCGGTCGTGCCGCCGCAGACGGCTCGACGTCCGTCGAAAGTATCCAGCATCCGGGCGAACTCGGCGTCCCGCTTCTTCTCGAACGGCGGCCCTGAGAGCACGAGCAGCTTCCTCGGCGACCGGAAGTACATCACGGCGCAGGTGACGTCGTCCCCGGCCCGCTCGTGCGGCTCCCTGACGAGCGCTTCGGAGACGACCCGGCGCGACAGCTCCCGCGAGGAGATGCCCGGGCGCTCCCGGAGCGTGTCGAGGATGAAGGCGGCGCACTTCTCCTGCCCCCACCCCGTCGGGTTGGCCCACGATCCCATTCCGGCCTGCGTCACCCCGTCGGAGAAGAGAATGATCCGGTCTTCCGGGCGGGCGAAGAACTCGTTCACCGTAATCTTCCGGTCCTTCCAGCGGGAGGAGGCCATCTCCCGCTTTCCGGGGGCGAGGAGCCGTCCGTTCCGCACCAGCATGAAGGAGGGGTTGTCCATCTCGATCACCCTCGTCCAGCCGTGGAGCACCGCGTCGACGATCGTGAAGGTGGCGTAGCTGATGCCGCGCTTCCGGCAGACGGGGAGCGCGTCCATCATCACCTCCGCCGAACGGAGGATCTCCATGTCCCCCTCCATGAAACGGAGCGCCATCGTCCCCGTCATCGACGAGAGAATGCTGGCCTTCACTCCGCTGCCCAGCCCGTCGGAGAGCACCGAGACCACTCTGTTCCGCCCCGGCAGCTTGCGGGAGAAGAAGCTGTCGCCGCAGACGTACTGTCCGGCTTTCTTCCGCTGGTCGAAATCGACGTCGAGAAAAAGAGGCTCTTCCTGTTTCATCGCGCGTCCTCCTGCGATACGTCCTCGTCCGATTCGGAATACCCCTCGGCGATTGAACGAAGCAGCATCTCCGTGTCCGCCATGTGCTCCCCCAGCCTGCACGCGATCTCCTGAACCGTGAGAATGTTCCGTTCGATGACCTCCGCGGCGCGCTGGGCGATCTTGTCGCGCTTCAGCTCTTTGTGGGTGACGTCGAGCATCACGGCCCCGACGGTCTCGCCGGGCTCTATGGGGAAGAGCGTGATGTCCAGCAGCGTGTCGCCGGTGCGGTAGTGGTCGAGGTGGATGTCCTGCCCCTTTTCGAGCACGAGTTCGAAGAGGTGGGTGAAGGGCAGGATTCTGCCGAGGATGCACCCTTTCAGCCCCGGCTCGGCGCGGTAGACGAGCATCGCGCTCTCGCCGAAGAGACGGGCGAAGCGCTCGTTGCACTCGACGATGTGCAGGCTTTTGTCCACGATCACGACGCCGGAGGGCATGGTCCGGAGAAGCGCGTTCGCCTTCTTCTGCGCCTGGTTCCGCATGTGGATGACGCACATCTCAGGCTCCGCCCGGCCAAGCGCCAGCGCGGCCGCGAGCTCCCGGCAGGAGGCGTAGCCGCACCCTCCGCAGTTCACCTCGTCCTCAGGGCGCGTCTTCCCGATGCGGCGAAGGGCTCCTTTCATGTCTTCCTCCCGCATCGCGGACCCCTCATCCTCAAGAAAGATAGTGTGTCTGGGAGCGTTCGAGAGGTTTGCGTAGGCTTCGACGCGGTTGCGCCGGAGAAGCCCCGGCTCGTCCCACGTGCCGCCGGGTCCGTTGATGCACCCTCCAAGACAGGCGAAGCACTCCAGGAAGACGGGCGCTCCCAGCCCCTCCGGGGAGAGCCCCCGAAGGTAGCGGCGCAGGTTCTGCAGCCCCGAGACCGTGACGAAGCGCACCTTCTTGTCTACTCCGTTCGCACGGATCATGTCGCACATGCCCCCCTCGACAGGGTAGAGGAATCCGTCGCCGGTGGGCTCGGGGAAGAAGTGATCCTCCGGCCCCGGAACGCACTTCTCCGGCGCGACCGATTCGTCGTGCAGCCAGCGGCGCAGTTCCCGGAAGGTGAGCGCGGCGTCGATGGTCTTCACCGACCTGTCGGACTCGTCCTTGCGGGCGATGCAGGGGCCGATGAAGACGACGGCGCCTTCGGGATCCACGCGATCCTTGAAGATGCGGCAGTGGGCCTCGACCGGGGAGGGAACCGTGGAGAGGCTTCCCAGCAGCTCGGGGAGGTAGCGCTCCACGTACGACACCACGCTGGGACAGGTGGTGGAGAGAAAGAGCCCCGGCTCCGCCTCCGAGAGCGTCTTCGCAAGGGATTCGCAGACCTCGTGCGCGCCGAGCGCGGTCTCCCCCACTCCGGTGAAACCGAGTTTCTTCAGCGCCGCCACGAGCGAGCCGGAGTCGAGACCGGGGAACTCGCAGGCCCACGTCGGCGCCATGGAGGCGTACACCCTGCGCCCCGAGGCGATCATCCGCTTCACGAAGGGGAGATCGAGCCTCGGCTTCACTGCCTGGAAGGGGCACACCTCCACGCATCGGCCGCAGGCGACGCAGAGTTCGGGAATCACGGCCGCCTGCCCCCGCTCCACCCTGATCGCCTTCACCGGGCACTCGCGGATGCAGCGGTAGCACCCCTGGCACTCCTCCCCGAACGAAATGACGTCGGAACGGACAGTCGGCTCGTTCATTCTCCGTCGCCCCCTTCCGGAAACTCGCTTCGGAGGATCTCCACGACGCTCTCGGGGGTCACCCGTTCGTAACTATTGGACCCCACCTGCACGACGGGACCGCGCGAACACTTCTCCTCGCAGCGGCTCCCCTTCAGAAAGATCCGGGCGTGCAGCTTCCGCTCCTCTATGTATCTGCGCACTACTTCAAGCGTCTTCGCGTTTCCCCTGGCGAAGCACGAACTCCCCATGCAGAGGACTATTTCCTTCTTCTCTCCCGCACCGTTCATGACGGTCGCCTCCTCTAAGTGATCATCGCCCCTATCATACAATAAAGTTATCAAATTCACAAATAGGGCGCGCAAAAAAAGCCGGGAATCTTCCCGGCTTCGTAAGGCAGCATTCTTCCGGCGGTTCTTCCGCGCAGGAAGGCTAGAGGTTCTTCCAGTGCTTGAACCCCTCGCCCACCACCTCGGCGACGTCGGCCATGATGATGAACGCGTTCGGGTCCACGGAGACGGTAAAGAGTTTCAGCTCCATCGCCTGCCGCCGGTTGAGCACCACCATGATCATCAGGCGCTCCGCAGCCGTGTAGGCTCCTTCGCCCCTGATAACCGTGGCTCCTTTCTCCATGTCCTCGACGATAAAGCGTTTGACCTCCTCCATCTTCGATGTGATGACGGTAACCTGCTTTCTCCGGTCGAAGGACTTGAGCACGCTGTCGATGGTGATGCTCTCCGCGTAGAGCAGCACGCCTCCCATGAGGAGCTGTTCGAGGTCCACGGCGAACCATGAAAGGAAGAGAATCGCAGTATTTATATAGAAGGAAAACATTCCCATGTCGACGCCCCAGCGCTTCTTCGCAACGGCGACGATGACGTCGGTTCCGCCGGTGGAGCCTCCGACGCGGAAGACCAGCCCCATGCCGATTCCGCTGCACACCCCGCCCAGCAGCGCAGCAAGGAGGGTGTTGGCCAGCACGGGGTAGTGGAAGAGTTCAAAAAAGGCGACGGCGAACGAGGAGAGTATCGAGACGTAGAGCGTCCAGAGGACAAAGCGCGCGGAGAGCGCCCTCCACCCCCAGCCCAGCAGCAGCAGGTTGCCGACGGCGAGCACCCACGCGGGGGAGACATCGAAGACGTACCGTGCGAGCAGAGCGATTCCTGCGAGGCCGGCGCCCGCGAAACGGTACGGAACGATGAGGGCGATGATGGAGAAACTCATCAGCACCGCGCCAAGCGTTGCGTACCAGAAGGTGCTCCACTCCGCTTTGACTAGTTCGCCGAACTGCGTCAAGAGCTTTCGTATGTTCAAACGCTCCATGATTCATTCCTTTCAACTGCGAGAAATTGAGGGTACGCAAAAGGCTTTCATCGTTCGTCTCACGATTTTTCCTCGGAGGGACTCTGAAACTCCTTCACAATACGGCGGTCGATCCATCGCTTCAACAGAAGCGCGAAGCGACCTCTGGCGACGAACGGCTTCCTGACAAGCAGCCCCGTTCTTCCCAGATTCAGGATCGTGAGCGGCTCTTTCTTCGGAATAAACGGACGCATAGGCTCCCCTGAGAGGTACGCCAAAAGATTCGCGAAGAGCACCCGCCCCTGCCGGAGGGCATGGGAAGCGGAACGCTCCAGCTCCATGGGCTGAAAGGCAACGCAGTCTCCTCCGCCGAACACTCCCTTCGCCGAAAGCGACTGGAGGTACTCGTCGACAATCACGGCGCCCTCGTCGTCAACCTCAAGCCCTGATTCCGTCAGCACTTTCGACGGACGCGCGCCGGTTGCGACCACCAGAAAATCGGCGTCTCCGGTCGAACCGTCCGAGTAGACGAGCGTATCGCCGGATACGAGCGTGGTGCGCCGTTCCGAAACCTCGACCCCAATCGTCTGGAGCTCGGCCGCCACAAGCCGGCGCGCTTTCAGGGGGAAGTACGGCAGTAGCCCTGCCGCTCCCGTGGTGAGCGTGATACGGAGAGAGCGTCCGTGCCGCCTGCTCAATTCGTACACGTTTGCGGCCGCTTCGCATCCCGAGGGACCTCCTCCCGCGACAGCAAGGTGCGGCTTCGCACCGGGAGGCAAGGCAAGTATCCGCCGTCGCAGCTCGAGGAGCGAGGATATGGACCTCACGGCAAAGACGCGCCCCGGCGAGCCGCCGAGAAGAGCGGACGGAATTTCGCTGCCGATATTTAAAGAGAGCGCGTCAAAAAAAAGTTCCTCTCCGCTCTCCGTTCTCACACAGTGTTCCTGCGGATGTACGGAAGCGACCCTCCCCTCCAGGAAGCGCCCTCCCCCGCGCTCGACAAGGGCGCGCACATCTACGGTCAATTCCTTCATCCCATCGGAATCGCCAAGTACTTCAGGCCCCGTCCCAAAAAACCGGAGGGGCGCGGAAGAGATCACAGTCACATCAATCCCGCCGCGGAGAAACCGTTCTATACGCGCGAAGCTGAAAAGGTGCGCGTGCCCGGCGCCTACAAGGAGCAGGCGTTTTCTTCTCCCCGGATCATTCGTCATCATGCGCAACCTCCTTTCCTGAACAGACTGGTTTCAAACCATGAAAAGCATTATAAACCATGAGAGCAGGCCGTATCTTCAGACTTCTTGAGTTCTGCCGATGACTGTCTACTGGGAACGAAACCTTCTTGGCACGCAGGAGACACCCGGCACAAAGGGTGGGGTGCAGGCGGATCAAGGGCGCAGTCGACGTGAAATCGCGCTTTGAGGGAATAAAGGACGAACGGAAAGGGGTTTTTAATAGAAGGGAGCGTTCCAGGGCGAGGGAAAAACAGCTATGGAACGCGCCCCTCGTAATTAGCCGGCGATCAGAAGCGCGAGCCAGGGAACGAAATTGAAGACCAGTATCAGGATTTTGTAGATTCCCATAAAGAAGTACATCACCGTGTTAAAAGCATCCCTGTCCAGCGTGAACCACTTGCGGTGAAAAGAATAGATCATGTCGCCGGCAAAAATGAATCCGAGAAAGAAGCCTCCAAGAATAAAGAAATTAAAAATGGCGCACCAGAAAAAGAACCAACGCAGTGTACCGACATCCATTACAAACCCTCCCTTTGTTATGATCCATCGAATCAGGAGACCACCTGCGGTCACGGAGGTACTCCCGGGAAGATTGATATGCTCACTCTCTCCTCAGCAATCGTTCCCCCGCTCATGGTACCCTTGACTGGCGTTTTCTTCAAGGACTCTCCCGAGGCGGCCCCACGCATCCTTCTTCTGCTCGAAGGTCATTCCTGCATGCGCGGGACTTGTAGAGGGGAGGCGGAGAAGTCGAATGGATCGGGCAGGTTCGGCAAGAGTCGGGAGTACTTCTCTGCGATAGACCGCCTCAGCCTTTCCGCCGTTGAAAAAAACAGTTCCTATAAGAGGATGCATGGCGAAAAAAGTCGCAAAATCGTTGGGAATGATACTGGACGGTTCGATACGTGAATCAAGGCTCCCGTCGCGAGCGCACGTCCCAAGGACGTCCCAGAGCGCTGTACGTCGTTCTTTCAGCCGTTCAAGCCTCTCCGGATATGGCAACGAGCAGGGAATACCCAGTACGGACTCAAGAAGACGCCAGAAGGCATTTCGAGGGTGCGCATAGTACTGGTCGGCTTCAAGCGACGCTCTGCCGGGCATACTGCCGAGGATACAGATCACGGCGTCCGTCCGGGCGACCGGGGGAAAACTTGAAACTACCGGCACAAAATAACCTTCCTCTCCTGAGGCGCTCCCGGCACGCTACTGGGCATCTGCATTCTCCCGAAGCAGCATCTCCTGCAACAAAGGGATATCCACAAAAACCGGATCCCCGTCGTCAATCAGGGGCAGTCCCCCGGCTATCCGCCCCCACGCGTTCAGCAGCTCGAAGGAGGGTTCCGGCGCAATGGAAAGGGCGTCGCAGACCGCCAGAACATCCGCTCTCGGCCAGAGCATTTTCGTCGCCAGGCGGGCCATAAATTCGCTGTGGATATCGTCCAGAGACTCGAGAGGATCGACGCCGTCGGCCTCGAACACCTGTCCTTTAAATTCAAGAGTGTCATCGGTCTCCATCGCCTTTATGCACTCTTCGGCAAGGAGGTCGAGTTTCTTTATAGGCGTTGCAAGAAGAAAGGGATCCGGTAGAGAAGGAACTGTGAGCTTGACACCGTTTCCCAGCGAAGGGTTCGCTCCTTTATAGATAAGGTTCAAGGGCGAACGGTTCTTATGGATAAGGATGCCTTCGCCGAACTTTTCCTTGTATCCTGCGAGGAAAAGATGTTCGAACTTCTCCGGTTCGCGGCGCGAAAGCGTCCCCGGAATATGATCAGGATGCAGAAAGAGCCATTGAAGCGCCACTTCGCCGGGAATCGGTTGATCCCGCGAAACGTAGAGCGAGATGATGGAGTTGAACGCCTCGGCGCAGAACCGATCGGTGAAGTCGACCCATTCGGGAATTTCCGCATAATCCCCTTTGAGGACCCATTCGGTTGCAAGGAGGTTTTTGCAGTATCCCCGGAATGAACGGTGCTCGCCGTAGACATGCAGCAGACGCCGCACTTCCAGGACAAGCTCGTTGAGTTCTTGGTGAGAGACGTACCCTCTCGGTCCGTCCACAAAGAGCCGCCGTTCGATACCGTAGAAGAAGAGAAAGGGCCATGCGGGGTCCGCCCGGCCGAATCGCCCTTCTGCGAGCCAGCGCAGAAAGGCCCCGCGCTGCTCGGGGCTCATCGTCTCGTAACGGGGCTGTATCTGCTGTACCGGTAACGAGGGGGTACCCTCAGGAGCAACGTCAAGTTCCGGATTGATGAGACACCCTTCGTTCGCGCCGGTAAAATCCCGCATTCTTTCACCGACATACACCATTCCATCATCAATCGAATACCCTCTGCAAATGAAAGACTGTCCTGGCTCGATCCACTGGGAAGAGGCATTCTTCGAACCGCTTCTGTAGTTTTCCGCGTCTCCCGGAATGACCAGAATTTCGTCGCGCTTCGGAGCTCCAAAGTAGGATTTGATAAAGCGAACCAGAAGTGCGGCGATCACAAGAAAGACAATAAACTCCACGTTTTTCCCTCTTTTCAGCAGGGCTTCAAAGCAACAGGCCCTTCACTAGATTTCCGCGGATTCCTTCGCGGCCGGCGCCTCTCCGAATCGTCACGCTCTCGGAGGGAATCACTCATTCCTCTCAAGAAAACTCCGCATTTCGGGGGAGAGAAAGGAGCGCAGCAGCGCCGTAATCTGTTTTTCCTTCTTCTGCCAGCGTATTCCGAGCCAGATGACAAAAAAACCGGCAAACGAAAGAACGAACGGAAAGACTGCGCTGTCGCTGAACACTCTCCATGTTAAATGACCAATATACCCGGCGGCCCCAAACCCGCCGAAGACGGCAAAGGCTCTTCGTGAGAGAAGGGCTCCTACGGCAATCAGAAAAATGTTGATGCAGAAGTAGACAAACTTCCCTAGTTCGCTGTCCGAGTCCATCAGAGAGAGCCCGCCCCAGAAAGCGGCGAGGCCGCACAGATAGAGCCAAAACGCATAATCCTTTCGCGAACGCGTACGGAAATCGACAAATATCGCAAAACAGAGCACTGCGAGGCCAAACCAGAGCGAAACCGTCCGTCGCAGTTCCCAAGTAAGATCCTCATTCTTGAAAAGGAAGGGCGCCAGGTCCATGCTCATGTACCAGAGGGTCAGCGCAACCGGCATGAGCATGAAGGGAAGCTTCCAGCGCCATAAAAGTCCCACCGCGACCGCAAGAGTTGCCAATTCCATGGACAGCCAGCGCCAGTCGATGTACACGTGGTACTCCCTGTATATTCTGTTCCCCTCCCAATACCCCAGCGCGTTCTGAAGGCCGTACACCGCAAGCGGCACCATCACCGCCACAAATGCACCGAGAATACCCGCGGGAATGGAGAGGCCGGGTTTTTTCATGAAATACGCCAGAAAGAAGAGACCTACAAGCGCATAGGCAAGTGAGATAGCAAAGATGCCCCATCCTCCGAAAAGCTCCCAACCCCGATTCATGAAGAGCGTCATCGCACCGATCGCAATCAGTCCGCCAAGATAGTAGAGAATATGCGCCATGCGAAAAGAGGGGACTTCTCGCATCTCTTCGGAAAGAAAATCCCATAGGGAATCCGCCTGTTCTTCGGAGAGAATCCCTTTTTTCGCTGCACTTCTCAAATCATCTCTGCCGATAATCATCTCTCACTCACCTCCCGGGAAAGATTTGCCGTCATATTCGTATTCTACCTCATAATCGGACGCTTTCCAGAGCTTCTTCAAAATACTTCGACGGTAGATTTTTTCCTCCGGATGAAATAGACTGGTTGAAGAGAGCGCATCGGGGTTCTTTCATCCGGGAAATGCGCACTTCCGGTTCGGACCGGAGAAAGGAGCAACGAATGATTGCGAAGAAAGGTTCAAAAGTGAAAGTCCACTATACGGGCACTCTGAAAAACGGGGATGTCTTCGACTCCTCAGAAGGACGATCCCCTTTGGAGTTCACCGTTGGCGCCGGACAGATGATCCCCGGGTTTGACAAGGGGGTTGAAGGGATGACCGCAGGAGAGAAAAAGACCATCACACTCCCCCCCAAAGAAGCCTACGGGGAGAAGAGAGACGACATGCTCTTCAGAGTCTCGCGCGACGTCCTCCCGGAAGGATACACGCCCTCCATCGGCGATCCTCTCAGAGTAGCGACAGACGACGGCGGCGTACTCAACGTCTTTATCGCCGAGATGGACGAGGATGGAATCACTCTCGACGGGAATCACCGCCTTGCCGGCGAAGAACTCACATTTGAAGTAACAATGGTAGAAATAGCCTGAGCAACGCCACCAAATAAAAGAGGAGGCCGCAGCGAGGAGACACGCCGCGCCTCCTCTTTTATTTCCCGGGAAATACAACTGAAAGGAGAGATCAACTATGCCCTTTCAATTTTCTGAACCATTTTCACGAAGAACACATCTGCTTCAAAACGGAAGTCAAGGCAAAGGTCCTGTTCTCTATTGGATGAGCCGCGAGCAGCGCGCAGAAGACAGCTGGCCTCTCCTCGCCGCGGCGCACGCGGCTGCCTCGCTTGACCGCCCTCTCATCTGCCTTTTCTGTTTCGCTCCTTCCTTCGCCCACGCTCAGAAGCGACACTATGCCTTCCTTATACAAGGTCTAAAAGAAACATCCCGACAACTACGCAAATATAACACGCAAATGAAAATACTATACGGAGAACCAGGCCCTACTGTCGCTGCACTCACGGCGACGCTCGATGCAGCGCTTGTATTCATCGATTTCGACCCGTTCCCGGAGAAGCAGCCGTGGAGAAAGGAATTCCTCGACAGAGTTTCGACAACGGTCTACGAGGTCGACGGGCACAACATAATCCCGGCGTGGATCGTATCGCCGAAGAAGGAGTACAGCGCCGCGACATTTCGCAGAAAAGTACACCCTCTGCTTGATTCCTATCTCGAAGAGTACCCTCTGTTTCCGGAACTCCCTCCGCGAGAGAGTATAGAAACGCCGCTTTTTCTCTCTCTTGAAGATGCTGCCGCCCGAGTCGCAACAGAAACCGCAGAAGCGCCCCTTTCGCCTTACTCGCCCGGCTCTTCCGCTGCCCGCGCTGCCATGCGCCGGTTCTTTTCAGAAAGATTGAATGACTACGACACTCGAAGAAACAATCCGGCGCTTTCTGCCCTCTCCGATCTTTCGCCGTGGCTCCACTTCGGCCAGCTCTCCCCGCAAAGAGTCGCACTGGAGGCGCTGAAAACACCCCAATCCCCCGCGAGGGAAGCCTTTCTCGAAGAACTCATAGTCCGTCGAGAGCTGGCAGATAATTTCTGTTTTTATGAGCCAATGGCCGGAACCTACGATGGACTCCCTGAATGGGGCCGGAAAACGCTCGCGCTTCATGCGGGCGACCGGAGACCTCGTCTTTACACAATGGCGGAGCTTGAAGAAGCCCGAACCGGCGATCCTCTCTGGAACGCTGCGCAAAAAGAGATGGTCTGGAAGGGAAAGATGCACGGGTGGGCGAGAATGTACTGGGCGAAGAAAATCCTCGAATGGACGGAGACCCCGGAAGAGGCCTTTGAACGTGTGCTCATTCTCAACGACCGGTACGAGCTTGACGGACGCGACCCCAGCGGCGTCGTAGGCGTTTCATGGGCAATCGGCGGTCTTCACGACAGACCTTGGGCTGAACGCTCTGTTTTCGGGATGGTACGCTATATGAACGACAAGGGAGCGGCGAGAAAGTTTCGTGTAGCCGACTATATCGAGAGCGTCAACGCGTTTATATCGAACCGAACGGGAGAGAATCTCAGCTAAGATCAGTATTAGTCAACGTCTATGAACACTACTTTGTTTAAAATTCTGCTCATCGGAAGCATGTAGATCGTGATATTGGAGACACGCTCCTCTTTCTGCAACGAAGATGAGGGCGCCCCCCCCCATTTCAAACATAACACAATGCCGCCGGAGAAAGGCCTGAGTCCTCTCAACTGGCGGCATTGTCATTCGTTCATTGAACACCGGGATTCCGGTCTGTTACGGCTTGTATCGTGTAAGCCTCCCGTGCAGAGGCGCTCTCCGCAACTCTGCACCGCTTGTACCAAGAAGCGGACGTATTTTCAAAGCAAACAGCGCGGCCACTCCCCCCTTGAGAAGATCAGGGAGTAAGAAGGGCAGAACACCGATCTTCACAACCTGGTACACACCGATGCTCTTTCCGGCCAAAAACTTCAGGTTGAGATAGAGCACTGAAGCGCCAAGCAAATAAATAAACGCTATCCCCGCACATGAGGCAACAACGAAACGGATCGCGTTCGCTCCTTCCTTGGAAGAGATCCGGCCAACGATCCATGCGGCCGCAGGATATGAGAGAAGGTAGCCAAACGTCGGAGAAAAGACCGTTCCAATCCCTCCCCCGCCGCTGAAAACCGGTAGTCCCGCAAGTCCGATAAACAGGTAGATGACCTGTGATAGCATGCCGTATTTCGGTCCCAGCGTAAAACCGGCGAGAAGCACCATTAATACCTGAAGCGTCAGCGGAACCAGAGGGAAAGGAATACGAAGAAACGTTCCAACAACTGTAAGGCCGGCGAAAAAACCGGCAAGAATCCACCCTTTGTATCTCATCGAGCACCCCCTCAGCTATGTCACCCGGATATTTTAGTGGTTGACATAGCTTTTTGCAACGTATTTCCGCCTCCTCGTCTGCTTCTCTCTTAAAGGAAGCCATATTCCGTTGTCAGCGAACAGGCGAAGTATATGTTCTCTGGGAAAAATCTTTCACGTTCCTGTAAACAGTCTCTCTGATTTCTAGTCTTCGCGAGAAAGAAACACCATAATTGCGTATGAAGAAGCTGATCTATACTGACCTACACCCTCCAAATAGGTCTCTTTGTATCGAAAGGATGTTCCAACAGTTGACAACGTTCACCCTCACCAGTCTGAAGGCACACTTCCGGAATAGCGTACAACCGCTAATTTGCAGCGCATGCAATCACCTGTAACAATTCACAAAGTCTCCAACTACAAAGAGGCCCCCAACGTGCCTCTCAAAGCAGCGCACTATAACAAAGATACAGAGCATTTTCCGCGATGTCTTGGGTACAGCCGATCCCGGCCGCGCATGCAATTGATACAATCGGCCGCATGAAAGGATAAATGGGTTTTCGGACTCTTTTGTCTTTCGAACCACACATTGAATGCTATTTAGCGTGCAGAATGTCACTTCAATAGAGGATCCACGTGACAGGAAGAAAGAAGCCAAATGGACGTGTACAAGAATTCCACCACTACTTCTCAATACGATGAGTAAGGAACAGAGATGCACGCATTTCGACCAGACACGAAATGTGGACGTGTGGCGCGTTAATCAGACTGTCTCATTGACTCATAACATCATCAACCAGAAAGAGAAGAAACAAAGATTCTTTCCAAGAGATCCACTTTGGTTCTATCAGAACTGTTTCATTCAACAAGAAGAGTTTCGGAAGGGAAGAAAGCAGGAAATTTCGATGAAAAGAACGAAAGAATTTTGGCTCTTAATCAAAACAAATACGACGATACACTTAGGACATCCGGAAGAAGACACACGAAAGTGCCATTATGATTGAATTATGTTTAGTGGTGAGCTCGAGTATCGAAGGCAAAGGGAACAACTAAAGAAATCTACTTTTTACGAGTTCGAGGAAGGAGTTTGTTTTTCCGTGATTCCATTCCAGGTATGGACTACAATTCCTGGAACTCATTCTTAAATGAAAACGGTTCTCTTGAGACTCTTTGCTGAGTCTCAATACGAAAAGGAGAAAGCGTTGATAACCGGAGCTGCTGTCAGATGGTCACTTTTCGGCTGTCGTTCGCTCAAAAAGTGATCAATCTTAGTGTACCAAAACCAAGCGATATATGAAAAAGACTCATGTGTTGTAGAAAGTTACTCTCCAGAGAATTCGCGGCGAAAAATGTGATTCTTCAACAAAGGAAACCCAGAATACTGTCGAGTCAGACTCGTAGGAACTCGTTCCAATCGAGCTCGATGAAGAAAGAAGACCGTTGAATCAGATCTTCTCAAAGATTGAAAGGGTGGCAAAAAAAACGGAACGGCGCCCGGAAGAATGAAGAAGTCTACTGAACACCGTTCCATGAATGTATTCTGCTCATGTTCAAGAGCTCATCAAGCGCGCTTTCAAAATCCTTTCCGGAGGAACGAGGCAGCGAGCAAAGAATACTGACACGCTCTCCGTAGTCGAAGAGAACATCTTTCTCGACTGCGCCAAGTGAAAATAACAGCCGGTGCAATGTTTTTACCATATCGTACGGAGCAACTATCTGGTACTGACTCTTTATCGTACATTCCGCCATACCGGAGGCATTCAGCGCATTCGTCGCAGTGGAGCCGTACGCTTCGATTAAACCGCGAACACCAAGCTTTATGCCTCCGAAATATCGAGTGACTACAATAAGAGCATTTGTCAGATCAAGTCGTGAAATTGCTCCAAGGATCGGTTTCCCCGCTGTCCCTGCGGGTTCGCCGTCATCGGAAAAATACTCTCTATATGACTCCTCGCCGATCCTGTATGCCCAGCAATTATGCGTTGCCTGCTTATGCAGATCGCACACCTCCTTGAGCTTCATCCGAACTTCTTCCTCGGATCTGCAAATACGGACATGGCCCAAGAATCTGGATTTGTTGATTTTTACTTCTACCGTAGTTTCCGAAGCTGGTTCTTTGTAATCAACCTGCATCAATCCCAAGCTTCCTTCATCTTTCTGTATGTTTCTGCCAGTTCCTCCGCGACTACTCGTACATCTGCAAATACAGGCATAAAATTCGTATCTCCGTTCCATCGAGGAACAATGTGAAGATGGAGATGACCGTCAAAACCAGCCCCCGCCACCTTTCCAAGATTCACGCCAAGATTGAAACCCTGCGGGTTCATCGTCTTTCGGAGCACCACGATGCACTTTCCCGCAAGACGATGCATTTCGAGCAGTTCTTCGTCGGTCAACAATTCATACTCGGCTGTATGCCTATAGGGGGCGACCATAAGGTGCCCCGGATTATATGGAAAAGCATTGAAAATAACAAAGCACGTCTCCCCTCTGAAAAGAATCATTCGCGCCTCATCGTTATCCTCTTTTGGAAAATCACAAAAAATACACCCGCCTTGGTCCTTTGAAACAGCAATATACGCCATTCTCCACGGCGCAAAAATATTCTCCACAGCGCAACCCCCTTCAACACCCAATGTTTCACGTGAAACATATAAAGCAAACATTTACATTATATTGTTTGGTTTTTATACCCTACCGCTGTATTCTATTTGTTGATTTTATGAATTAATTCCCTTATGACGAAATACATTTGGTGTGTTCCGACTATTGCTCCAACCAGTATGAGTGCCGGGTGTGTCCAGGTAGGGTATCCGTTATCTACCAATCTTCTTCCCAAATAGTAACCGAGCAAAATATATCCTACCACGAGGAGTGCTGTGGATACTACCTTTCCGAAAAGGATCAGATCTGCGTAGTTTTTCATTGTTCGTCTGGAGTATTTCCCGGGAAATACTTCTCCGCGTTCTCTTCAAGATATGTGAGAACATCCCGGACAAGCTCTTCGTGAACTCCTTCGATATGCAGCTTCATCTTTGATTTCTTCCCCGTGATTCGTATTGAAAATCCAAGAGATCGCGCTTTTTGGGAGATGCTTTCAGGAAGCGCAAAGACATCCTTTGGTCTTTTTTCTTTCGGAGAGTGGGCGTTCTTTCGTTTTACGATGTCCTCAACCTGACGCACAGATAACCCGGCGTTCACTGCGTCTGAGGCAAGTTTCGCAATCTCATCCTGAGACTCCAGCGGGAGAAGCGCTCTACAGTGACCCTCGGAGAGCTCGTTGTTCGAGAGGAGCGTTTTAACCTCTTCAGGTAACTGAAGAAGGCGGAGCTTATTTGTGACGGACGTTCTGCTCCATCCAATGCTTGCGGCAAGTTCATCCTGTGTGATGTCGTAGACGTTCAGAAGTTCTTCGAGTGCGAGCGCAGTGTCCACTGGTGAGAGATCTTCGCGTTGTATGTTTTCGATGAGTGTGATTTCACGCATCTCCATCTCGTTTCCATCGATCACGCGCACAGGAACTTCGCTTAAGCCTACGATCTTCGCGGCTCTCCATCGTCTCTCTCCGGCGACTATCCAGTAGTCGCCGTCTTCATTTCTCCGGACGATCAACGGTTGTATTACTCCGTGCGCCCTGATGGAGTCGGCAAGTTCAACCAGAGTGTTTTCGTTGATCTCTTTTCTTGGCTGGAACGGGTTGGCGAGAATTCGATCCATCGAAAGCATTGTGATTTCCGGTTCTCCCTCCCCGAGCGTTTGCGCCGCCGGGAGCAGCGACGCAAGACCCTTTCCTAGTCCTCTTCCTTTAGCCACAGCGTCGACACCTCCTCCGCGAACTCTTCATAGGCTTTTGCACCTGAGCATGAGGGGTCGTAATAGCAGATTGGCTCAGCGTAGCTTGGAGCTTCCGCCAGTTTGACATTCCTCGGGATGAATGTTTTGAAGACGACGTCGCCGAACTGCCTCCGGACTTCATCAGCCACATCGATAGAAAGACGCGTCCTTGAGTCGTGCATGGTCAAGAGAATTCCGTCGATGCCCAGGTTTTGATTCAATCCGTCTTTTACGAGCGATATCGTCCTGGAGAGTTGCCCTAACCCTTCGAGTGCAAAATACTCGCACTGTATAGGAATGACCAGCTTATCGGCGGCGACCAGCGCGTTGACCGTCAGCATGCCGAGTGAAGGCGGACAGTCGAGAATTGCGATATCGAAGCCCTCAATTCGGGAGAGCACACGACGCATCTTCGTCTCTCTGCTGATAGAACTCGCTAGCTCTATCTCCGCCCCCGCCAGGTCGAGCGTCGCCGGAAGCATTGAAACACCCTTCCACTTGGTTTGAAGGATTGCCTCCTGCGGCGGTACGTCGCCAAGGAGGACGTTATACAAGCTGGGTGCTTTCGGAGGCAAGGCAACGCCGAGCCCGCTCGTACAGTTTGCCTGCGGGTCGATATCGACCGAGAGGACGGAATACCCTTTGCGTCCAAGCTCCGCAGCGAGATTGATGCATGTTGTGGTCTTTCCCACTCCGCCTTTCTGATTCGATATTGCAAGAGTAATCACTCCCGCATCACCTCCACCATTTTGTTTTTTCCGCCATGCCTATCTTCCGTGGAAATCGTTGAGGAACAGGCGTTTGTTTTGTCCAGAGAAGAAGGTAGCGCTCTTTTTCACCGGCTGTATAGGTGTGCACTTCCGGTGCGGAGAGTCCGAGGCGCGCCCATTTTCCTTCCATCGGCTTGATCTCCTCTACGTAGAGCGGTCCTTTGAATGCAAGCACACGTCCTGAAACGGTCACAAAGGGAGCAAGATACTCCAGGAGCACATCCGCTGCGGCAACGGCACGGGCTGCTGCACATTGAAAAACCTCCCGTTCCTTCACGGCGTATTCTTCACAGCGAGCGCAGACAACCTGAACATTCTCCAGCTGTAACGCGGAGGCCATCTCGGCAAGCGCGCCGCACTTTTTGCGAACGCTGTCAAGCAGCGTCACCTGGAGGTCGGGGCGGCAGAGAGCCCACACAAGACCGGGAAGACCTCCTCCCGACCCCACGTCGAGCGTTCTTCCCGATTCCGGTAGATACGGAACGGAGTGGAGGCAATCAACGATATGTTCATTCCAGAGGACTTCGGGGTCGCTCGGTCCCGTCAATCGAATTTTGCCTTCGTACGAGGACAGGAGCGATACATACTCCCTCAGCTTCTTCTCATGTACACACACCAGCGATTCAACACTTTCTGTCAATACGCTTCTCCTTTCGACGTTCAGAATTTGAGTTTTCAAAGAGTAGCGCTTCTGCTTCTCTCCTCGTATGCGTTACAATGGTCGGCGAGGAGGAGCGATATGCGCCTGTATGATTCCATTCTACAAGAAGTCCTGAAAGCTCCCGACGGAGCCGTCGACAATTTGATCATCGGCTGGAAGGGGAGTTTTCTCTCGCTTTCGGACGGCCGATGGGGCGTCGGTTCCACTCCGCCCGAGGGAGGCGAGCCGATGTCCCCCCGGGAAGAGCATACGCGCAACATTCTCATGTCCGGCGCCCATAGTCTCGCCCGGCTCCTCGTCTCCCCGTATCCGCAGGAGTTTTCCGCTGCGTCGGCCTCGCTCGCCGCGCTCGCCCCGGCGCCTGAGGGGGGCGAACCTTTGGAATTCCTTCTGCAGCTCCCCGGGAGGGACCGGGTCGCCCTTCTTGCCCCTGACCCCTGGGTGACAGACTTTTTGCGCGACTGGAACTGGAAGATTTCCATCTTCGACGACTCCCGGCGCGGTCTTGGTATTCTTCCCGAGTGGACGACATCGCAGCACCTGCATTCGAGCGCCGTACTCTGGATAAACGCAGAAACGCTGCGCAACCGGAGAATCCTCTCGCTTATGCCCCTTCTGAAAGGGAAGAGAGGAGTGATCCTCCAGGGGCCAGGAATACCGTTTCTTCCCTCGGTTTTCAGAGAGGCGGGCATTACGCACCTTGTCCTTCCCGCCGCGGAGGAAGCGGCTGCTCCGGAAACGCGGCGATACATCGCAGCGGGCGGTACTCCGTGGACCTGCCCTTCCCTTCGCTGGAGAGTCTTCCCTCTATTATATACGGATGAGAAAAACAGATGAGACGAATCGCCTTGTTCCTTCTCCTTTTTGCGCTGTTCTTTGTTCTCTTTCTCTTTTTTCGCGCCGTTCCTTTTCAGCGAGACGAGCAGCCTTTTCCGCCTCCGGGGGTCAGGGTCTTCGACGGAGATACCGCGGAGCTTCCTTCGGGAGGGGGCGTCGCACGAGTACGATACCTTCTGGTGGATACGCCGGAACTGCATCACCCGTCCCGTCCGGCAGAAGAGCTTGGAGAGGAAGCGCGCCTGCTGAACAGCAGACTGCTTGCAAGCGGACCTCTTCGTTTGGAGTACGACAGCGAACGGACGGACAGGTACGGACGCACCCTTGCCTACGTCTTCGCCGGTGGTGAGGGCTCTGAACTGTTTCTTAACGAGATACTCGTCCGGGAGGGACTTGCACAACCTCTCATCATTCCTCCGAACCGGAGGTACGCGGGGCGAATCCTCAAGGCGTTCGAGGAGGCGCGTGCCGGCCAAAGAGGCCTTTGGAACAGGGCGGAAGGGAGGGTGTTTACCTCGGCGCAGGTGTGGAGCGAAGCGCCGTTGCTTGCCGGTTCGTTTCTCACTCTCTTCATGACGATTGAAAAGGCCGAACTCAAGGGGCGGCGCATCCTCCTGCGGGAGGGACGCGTCACAGTCGTCGCCTACAAAAGTCCCGAGACCGAGAGTCTGCTCTCGCTTCGCGAGGGAGACCGTATCCGCGCGGTCGGAAAGCTCCTTCTCTCGTACAACGGGTGCGAACTCCCTGTCGCTTCAGAAATTCAGGTATCACGGAGTACCGAGTAACGCGCTGCGCCCGAGCCGTAGTGTGCCGTGATTTCTATCCACAGAAGTCCATGTTATCCACAAAATCGCGCGAGGCCTGTTCTTTCGCCCTGTTTTTCACCCGTTATCCACAGTTTTTTCCACATATCCACAATACCCCCGCCCCCTTAGAGGCTCAATATATAGGTTGTACAGCGCGCGCTTTTTTCTCTTCATCCTCTTTTCAGTAGTATTGCCTTGCAATTACCCCGTGTGATTGCATATTATAGTATGGTTTTTACATTGCACGCCGAGGGTGTGCTCCGGGAAAGGGTAGAGCGTATGCGCGGGAAATTCAAAAAAATTGCTGGGGTATTGTTTGTTCTCTGTATTGCCGCTTTCCTTGCGGCATTCTTCCTGATCTCCGGGCAGGATGCCGGGACGTCCTATTTCAAGACGGAACTTGAGAAAGCAGTCGCCACGCTCGCCGGATGGACGTTGGAGACTGATGGTATTTCAGGAAATTTCCTCGCAGGGTACAACGCGGCAAATATCCGCATTCTCTTCGAAGGGCAGGAGGTTGCCCGCGCGGAAGAGCTTTCCGTAGGGCTTTCCATTCTCTCGTTTTTTCGTGGCCAAAGCGGTCTGACAAAGGTGACCGTGACGGAGGGCGTCCTCTCAGGAGAGGGGATGCTCCACGCGCTCCGTCGCTCGGACTTCTCCGCCGGAAGCGGCATAACCACAGACTTCATGGTTCCGGTCATCCTGTTCTCTCCCGTAACCATCACGACCCCCTTGGGAGAGATCTCGCTGGCTTCGCTCCGCCTGACGCCGGGGAAGAAGACAATGACCTTTCACGGAGAGGGGCATTTCCTTGATTTTCCGGTCGAGGCGGGCGCCTCGTTTACCACCGGCGAACAGCTTTCCATCACCGACGGTTTTCTCAGAGGAGGAAACGCCGTTGTCTCCTTCTCCGGGCCGCTTTTTCCGGAGACGCGCATCGAGGGAAACATCGACGATCTTCGGCTGGACGTCATTTCGGAACTGACGAACCTTCCCTTTACTGCAAAGGGAACCGTCGACTCCACACTCCTGCTCGAACGCCCCGAGGGACGTTTGCTCGTCTCCGGAGAGGGGGAGATCGAAAACGGCGATATCTGGGATCTGCTGATGGACGGTACGTTCTCATGGTCTGCGGACGAGTCGAAAGCCGTTGTCGCTCCCGTCGACGCACGTGTTTTTTCCTCGCCCGCATCCGGCGTCTTCGCCCTCTACTTCGGCGAGGAACCGACGGCGGAAATTGCGTTTGCACTGAAACAGCTGAAGATTGAAGAGTGGACGCACTGCTTCTCCTGGCTCTCCTTCGCCCAAGGAACGCTCTCGACGCTCAAAATCGACCTTTCCGGTCCTTTCGAGAAGCTGAACGGACCTATTCTCTTCGAAGCGCCGAAGGCGACTCTTGAAGGCTTCGACGTCCGCGCGCTCCGCGGAGATCTTCGCATGTTCGACGGGGAGCGCATTGCCATCTCCGGGAATGCGACGTGGTCTGATTCTCCTTTCACCATCTCGGGGAAGAGTCTTCTTGACGACTCGGCAGGCGCAGAGACCTCCCTTTCTCTTCACTCCGGAAGCTTCGACCTGAAGTCCTCCGGAAAGGTCTACGCTCCCGCGCTCGCCGCCGATGGGAAAGGTACGATGGCTCTTGAAATCTCCATACCTTCGGAGGGAGCCGCATCGTACAAAGGCGCTCTTGCCGCGCCCCGCGCTTCTTTTCTGGGTACGGCAGGAGAGAAGCTTTCCGTAGTTTTTTCAGGTACTGAAGAGATTCTTTCTCTCTCCGCGCTCTCTTTCTCTCCCGCCGGAAAGGGGCTTCTCTCCGGCAAGGGGAGCATTACCGGACTCTCCGGAAAGTCGCCGTCCATCACCATGGAGGGAAGCGGACGCGACCTCGCGTGGAACCTTCTGCGGGACGCCCTGGGCGGTCTTGAGACCGCGGGCCTCTTCGACGCCTCATGGAGCGTGAAGGGGCCGACAGCCTCTCCGGTCGTCTCGTTCGGCCTCAAAGGCAGAGAAACGCCGTTCTCCCGCTCGCTCCCTCTCAGAAACATCCAGCTCGAAGGGCGCTTCGAGAAGAATGAGCTTTCCGTTTCCAAAGGCTCTGGCTCTCTCTTCGGCGGAACGGCGAGCATTGAGGGGAAAGCGCGTTTCGGCTCGGCGACGTCGCTCTCCTTCAAAGGAGCCTTTAGAGGGCTCTCCGCCGGACAGATAGCAGCCGCGGCAGGCGCTGATGCGGAGACCGCGGACGGGGTGGTCGCCGGAGAGTTCTCCCTTTCGGGGAAGCCATCCTCCCCCTTGCTGTCGCTGACGGCGTCCGCTCCCTCGCTCGGCGTTGCCTCCTTGCCCCTGACGGCTGTCCGGGCAAAGGCCGAGGGAACGCTCTCATCTTTGAAGATCACGGATTTCTCGGCCAGACTGCAGGAGTCTTCTGTTGATCTTTCGGGTGTTATCGGCCTGAGCAAAGGAGAAAAGACAAATCTGAAGATAGCGGCGAACAAGCTCGATCTCCATTCGCTCGCCGCGGCGTTCTTTCCCGGGGTACGTCTCGGCGGAACGCTCTCGGCGCAACTCAACGTCTCCGGAAAAACGGGAGGCGCGTACACGTCGACTCTCTCCGGCACGTCGCCCTTTCTCTCCGTCTACGGAGTGTTGCTTGAGAAGGCAAAAGTCTCGCTCACGCCGGACGGAGAGGACGCGTTCGACGTCGCTCTTGAAGGAATGCTCGGGGAGAGCGCCCTCGCGCTTGAAGGACGAGCGGTCGTTTCGCCCTCGGGTGCAACATTCTCGCTCAAGAACACGAAAAAGATCGACCTTGCGAAGACGGCATCCGCGCTTTCGGCGCACGCTGCAGGCATCTTCACCGGAGACGCGGACTTTTCGCTCACAGGCAAGCTGGGCGCCGTCCCGACGTTTGAAGGCTCCATTTCCGCCCAATCGCTGGGACTTTATAAAACGGAGGCGCGCAGTGTCTCCGTCCCGTTCCGCTGGAGCGACGGCATGTTCGTGATTTCGGGGGGCAAGGGGGTCTACCACGAGGGAACCGCCCTCTTCGACGGGAAAGTCGACCCTGTCACCATGCGGTGGGAGGGAAACCTCGCCGTGAAGGGGATGGACCTTGCGAGCGCTTCGGAACGCATCCTCGAAGGGCAGGGGAAGATCTCCGGAAAGGCCGACCTCACCATGCGGGGGAGCGGCACGGGCGGCATGCTCGGACTCGTCTTCGGCAGCGGGCAGATTTCTGCGAAGGAGGGTTCCGTCTCGGGGTTCGAGTCGATCAAATCGGTGTCGAAAACAGGAGAAATTCGTTTCTCGTCGCTCCTCGCAAGCTTCAACATGGACGGACGCAGCATCTTTCTTCTCCCCGGAAGCAGACTCTCCGCCCCTCCGGGAGACACCGTCTACCGCTACTTCTCAGCGAGCGGCTCCGTAGGGTGGAACGACTCCCCCCTCGACTTGAAATGCGTCGGCGACATCAATATCAGGGCGCTCAACGCTTTTATCGGCGCTCTTCAGGGGTTTCTGACCATCGACGGCAATCCGCTGACGGACCCCCAGTTCTTGCAGCGCTTCCTGACGGGGCTCGTCGGCGGAATGGCGATCCGCGACTTCCGGGAGACCTCGTTCAACCTCAAGGGGACGTGGGACTCTCCGGAGATGCTCGACCTGAAGGTATCCCGGGGGAGCGCTCCGCTGACCATTCCGAGGTCCAACGGCTCCACCGGCAAGAACGAAACGCAGATAAAGATTACTGTGGAGATCCCCACGGGGTCGGGGTCGGACACCTCGGCGAGCACGGAGGAGCAAGTAAAAAAACAGCTTCTGGAGAACATCATGAAGTCCATCATCAAACCCGGCTCGACGGAAAACGACTGAGCGGCTGCAAAAGAGGTATACTTATACGGTTGGAGTCGACGTACGGAGATACAACCGATACATTTTCGTATCATTCGCACGGAACTTCCGTTACCGAAAGGAGTTATGCTATGACGCAAGAAAAGAGAAGAAAGGGATGAGTTCTCTGAAATACCGGTCCGTCTTCCTCTCCGATTTCCACCTCGGAACGCGCTGGTGCAGAGCGAAGAGTCTGGTGTCATTCCTCGGGTCGATGGAGTGCGAGAAGCTCTACCTGATCGGCGACATCATCGACGGATGGAAGCTGAAGAGAAGCCCCGGATGGCCGAACTCGCACAACTCGGTAATCCGGAAGATACTGAAGATGTCGAAGAAAACGCCGGTGCTCTACATCCCCGGCAACCACGACGACTTTATGAAGGAGTTCAACGGCTACTCGTTCGGCGGCGTGAAGATTTGCGAGAACGCGATCCACACTTCCCCCGAAGGGAAACGATTCCTGGTGGTCCACGGACATGAGTTCGACGTCGCGGTGATGTACAAGCCCTGGCTCGCCTTCCTCGGAGACCGTGCCTACGATATCTCCCTGCATCTGAACACGGGGTTGAACGCCATTCGTTCCGTCCTCGGATTTGGCTACTGGTCGCTCTCCGAGTTTCTGAAGCGCAAGGTCAAGGACGCCGTGAAGTTCATCGGCAACTACGAAGAGTGCGTCGCGAAAGCCGCGGGGAAGTACGGCGTCGACGGTGTCATCTGCGGACATATTCACAATCCGGCGATTCGCCGTTTCAAGGGAATCGACTACTTCAACTGCGGCGACTGGGTCGAAAGCTGCTCCGCCCTCGTGGAGCACCTCGACGGCGCAATGGAGATCATCCGCTGGTTCGACAAAAAATCGAAAAAGGATGAGGAAAACGTCGTCTTTCTGGAAGAGCAGAGCGCAGTTCCCGCAGCAGATTGAGTCCTCTCGCCCTATAACTGCGTTCACACGCCGTCCGCCGATCCCGCGCGGACGTTTTTTTCTCTCCAATATTACGGAAGTGTACCAGTTTTTCGGTTCTCTCATTCCGCTGTGGCGTAACCAACCGCGCTCATGTACCATGAGCGTTGAAATGCACGTGTATAATGATATTGAGGAGGTCGTTACGATGCTCCCCACGCCATCTTCGAAAGAAGGAGAGGTCGCGGAGGATATGAGCCCGAAGAAGAGTGCGGACGAAGCGTTGTTCGAGGATATTCCGAAGCTCGACGATCCCCGTCTTTATCTGAACCGGGAGATCAACTGGATCGATTTCAACTCGAAGGTGCTCGAAGAGGCGATGGACCCGTCCACGCCGATGCTGGAGCAGCTCAAGTTTCTCTCCATCTTCTTCAACAACCTCGACGAGTTTTTCATGGTGCGCGTCTCCGCCCTGCTGGAGCAGTACCGCAGCGGCGTCTCCTCTCTCGCGCCGGACGGCATGTCGCCCTCGAAGCAGCTCGCCCTTATCCGGAAACGCGTGCTTCCGCTGATCGCAGCCGCGCAGGAGTACTGGTCGAAGTCGCTCCGCCCCTGCCTGCGGGACGCGGGACTGCGTTTCGTCGAGTACGAAGACCTCGGCGACAAGCATAAAAAATTCCTCGAAGGGTACTTCAAAAACGAGATCTACCCCATCCTTACGCCGCAGGCCATCGATCCGGGACGCCCCTTCCCGGTGATCTCCAACCTCAGCCTGAACTTTCTCGTCCAGCTCGCCGACCCGCAGAAGGGAACCCGCTTTGCACGCATCAAGGTACCGAAGAACCTCTCGCGCTTCATCTTCCTCCCGCGCAACAAGGAGGCGAAGTCGTACGAGAGCCTCGGCTTTTCGCCGAACGCCCGCCAGTGCGACGTCCTGCTTGTGGAGAACCTGGTGGCGCAGCACCTCGGCCTTCTTTTCCCCGGCCTTCAGGTTACAGCCTCCACCACGTTCCGGATCACGCGGAACACCGACGTCGAGATCGAGGAGGACGAATCCTCCGACCTTCTCGAAGCGGTGAAGGATCTCGTCGACCGGCGGAACTTCGGCGAAGTGGTGCGCCTCGAAGTCTCGTCCGGCGTGCCGAAGGACATCTTTCTCTTCCTCGTACGGAACTTCCGCCTCGCGCCCTTCCAGATCTACAAGCGAAAAGGGCCGCTCGACTTCGCCGGCATGATGGACCTCTGCTCCGTGGACCGGCCCGACCTGAAGGACGAGCCGCTTCTCCCGCGCACGCCTCCGCCGTTTTCGGAGAGAGCGCCGCTCTACGCCGTCCTCCGCAAGCGCGACGCCGTGCTCTACCACCCGTACGACAGCTTCGCGCCCGTTCTGGACTTCGTCCGCCGGGCGGCCGTCGACCCGAAGGTGGTGGCGATCAAGCAGACGCTCTACCGCGTCGGGAACGAATCCCCCGTGGTCGACGCCCTCATGACGGCCCGCAAGAACGGCAAACAGGTCACCGCGGTCGTGGAGCTGAAGGCACGCTTCGACGAGGAGCGGAACATCAACTGGGCCGAGGCGCTGGAAGACGTGGGGGTCCATGTGGTCTACGGCCTCGTCGGCTACGAGATCCACGCGAAGATGTGCCTCGTGATCCGGCGCGAAAGCGATGGCGTCAAGCGCTACGCGCACATCGGCACCGGAAACTACAACCCCTCCACGGCGAAGGTCTACTCCGACCTGGGTCTCTTCACCGCGGACAAGGCCATCTGCGCGGACGTCACCGACCTTTTCAACGCCATCACCGGCTACTCGCGCAAGGAGGACTACCGCCAGCTTCTCGTCTCCCCGCACACAACCCGGAGCGGCATCGTCGGGCGGGTCGACCGCGAGATCGCGCGGCATAAAGAATCGGGAGACGGGTATATTGCGTTCAAGATGAACCAGCTCGTCGACAAGGAGTGCATCGAGGCGCTCTACCGCGCCTCGCAGGCGGGGGTGCGCGTGCGCCTTCAGATACGGGGCATCTGCTGCCTCCGCCCCGGCGTTCCGGGCGTGAGCGAGACCATCGACGTCACCTCCATCGTCGGACGTTTCCTGGAGCACCCTCGGATGTTCTACTTCCGCAACGGCGGCGACGACGAACTGTTCATCGGAAGCGCCGACCTCATGCCGCGCAACCTGGACCGCCGCGTCGAGGTGCTCGTCCCCGTCAGGGAGAAGGACCTTCGTGAAACTTTGCTCCGCGATATGCTCGACGTGCATCTCACAGACAGCAGGAAGTCGTGGAGACTCTTGTCCGACGGGACCTATCGCAGGATCACGCCGGAGGAGGGAAAGCCCGTGATCGACTCGCAGAAGATCATGATGCAGCGAAGTACGGGGTGGAATCCGCCGGAAAGGAGCGACGAACGATGAAGGAGCGCGCCCCAACCCTCCGCTCCTTCGCCGTTGCCGCGCTCGTCCCGCTGCTGGAGAAACTCTCCTTGCAGCTGGAGGACCTCCGGACAGAGGAGGATATCGAATGCCTTCACAAGGCGAGGGTCTCCACCCGGCGGCTCCGCGCCTCTCTCTCCCTCTTCGCTCCCTGCTTCCCCTCCGGAGAGGCCAAGCGCTGGAAAAAGGCCGTGACCAGGATCACAGCCCTCCTCGGAGAAGCCCGGGATCTTGACGTCCAGATGGAGTCCGTCGAAGAGGAACTTCGCGCAACCGGCGACCGCGAGCGTCCCGGGCTCGCCCGTCTGCTGCTGCGCCTCTCGCGGCGCAGGGAGAAGCTGCAGCGGCGCATCTGCGCCGCGCTCGACGGCCGCGATATACGCGAACCCCTCGACGAGATGCTCGACGGCCTTCGGGAAGCGGTCCGCAAGGACATCCTTGAACGGGACGACTCCCCCTCGTTCGCCCTCTGCGCGGACGAAATCCGCGCGCACGTCGCCGACGTCCTCAGCTTCGACGGGTTTGTCCGAAACCCCGCGTCGATCAAGGAGCTGCACGACCTCAGGAAGGCCGTGAAGCGGCTCCGGTACGCGCTGGAGATCTTCGAACCTCTCTCCGCGGGGCTTCTTCGCCCCTTCATCGAGAGGCTGAAGGCCCTCCAGGACCTCCTCGGAGAGATTCACGACTGCGACGTCTGGCTTGATTTTCTCCCCCGTTTTCTGGAGGAAGAAGCGGCGCGGACGCTGAAGTACTACGGACATGTGCGGGTCTTTCCCCCGCTGAAGACGGGCATCCTCGCCTTCATGGAGAAGAAACGGACGCTGCGGGGAGAGGATTTCGGCTGTTTTCTCGACGAGTGGGGGCGCCTCGGGAAGGAAGCGTTCTGGGACAATCTGAACACCGCCGCGGAGACGCTTCGAGCGTACCGCGGAGAGGAAGGAGCGGATCATTCGTGAAGATCATACTGCTTGGAGACGTCCACGGCAATCTCCCCGCGCTGGAGGCCGTCCTGGAGGACGGACGCAGACGAGGAGCCGACATCGTGCTCAACACCGGCGATTACGTCGGACAGGGGCCGTTTCCGGACGAGACCGTCTCGCTGCTCTCCTCGGTGGAATCGGTGGCCGTCGCGGGGAACTTCGACCGGAACGTCCTCCGGGCGAAGCAGGGAAAGACGGGGGAGAAGGCGGAACTGCACCTCTGGAACCGGGGGCGCCTTTCAAGGGAAAACCGGAAGTACCTCAAAAACCTCCCCCGGACGAAGCGGTTTCTGCTTGCCGGAAAGCGATTTCTGCTGACGCACGGCTCCCCGGAGGACATCGAGGAGAACGTGGGGCCGGAAACCCCGGACGAGCGTCTTTGGGAGATCGCCCGCATGGCTTCCTCCGACATCGTGCTCACCGGGCATACCCACGCCCCTCTCTCGAAAAAGATAGGCGACACGTGGTTCATCAACCCGGGAACGGCCGGACGCCCCCTTGGAGACGACCTCCGTGCCTGCTACGCGCTGCTGCACATCCAACCCGGCTACTTCAGGGTGAACCACTATCTCGTCGACTACGATATGGCGAAGACGGCCGACGCGGCGCTCTTCCGGGGGATGCCGGGAGACTTCGCCTCCTCCTTTCTGCCGGGGCGGGCCGTCGCGGGGGATATCCCGATGGAGGACGAGGCCGAACGCATCCTGGAGACGACCATTCCGGTGCACGCCGACCACAGCCGCCACGTGGCGTCCATCGCCCTCGCCCTCTTCGATCGCCTCGAAGAGCTTCACGGACTCGACCGGGAGGCGCGCTTCCAGCTCCAGATCGCCTCGACGCTCCACGACATCGGCTGGCTGAAGGGGCAGAAGGAACACCACAAGGTCGCCATGGAGTTCATCCTCGGACTCGACGGCGTCATCCCCGACGAGCGGGAGCGCATCCTGATCGCCTCCGTCGCCCGCTACCACAGAAAAGCCGACCCCGACGACAGTCACCCCTTCTTCGAGCGTCTCTCACCCGGGGACAGAGAGACCGTACGGAAGCTCGCAGCGATCCTCAGAATCGCCGACGGGCTCGACTGGACCCACTCGTCGGTCGTCAAAGGGGTGGAGTGTCTCGTCGGCGACGGAGCCGTGACCGTCCTCTGCTCAACGTCGGGAGACGCCGGGGCGGAGAGAGCGCGGGCCCTAGAGAAGGGCGCGCTCTTCGAGAAGGTCTTCGGAAAGAAGCTGGATATCGAATGGGTCCGCAGCTGAAGTCGGGGCACGTGGTCGGCCTCATCGACCTCGGGACGAACTCCGTGCGCCTTTTCGTCGTGCGCATCAACGAGAACAAATCCTACACGATACTGAACCAGCACAAGATCATGGTACGCCTCGGCGAGGGGGAGTTCGTCAAGCAGCGCCTCAAGAACGAGGCCATGGAGCGGACGATCCTTGTGCTCGGCAGATTCGCCGAGATGGCGCGAAACCTCGGCGCCGAGGAGATCCTTGCGGTGGCCACCTCCGCCACGCGAGACGCGGAGAACAAGGACGTCTTCCTGGAACGCGTGCGCAAGGAGGCGGGAATCGACTTGAAGGTCATTTCCGGACTGGAGGAGGCCCGCCTGATCTACCTCGGCATCGCGAGCGGCATGCACCTCGGCGACAAAACGGCGCTCTTCATCGACATCGGAGGCGGCAGCACGGAGACGATCGTCGGCAACCAGGCAGAGTACTTCCACCTCGACTCCCTCAAACTCGGCGCAGTCCGCCTCGCGTCGCTCTTCTTCCTCCCCGGAGAAACCGATCCCGTCTCTCCGGACCGCTACGCGCTGCTGCAGCAGTACGTGCGGAACGCCTCGCTTCGAAGCGTCCAGAGGCTCCGTGAATTTCCGGTCGATCTCGTCGTGGGAAGCTCCGGCACGCTGGAAACGCTGGCGGAAATGGCGTTCCGGCGCGGGAACAAGAAGCAAAAAGGCGCCGCCGCCGAGAAGGAAAGCTCCGAACGGACCATGACCCGGCGCCAACTCGACGAACTGACAAAGCTCCTCTGCTCCCTCCCTCTCGAAGAGCGGAAACGCCTTCCCGGCATGGTTCCTGAACGTGCGGACATCATCGTCGCCGGCGCCTCCATCATCCACACGCTGATGGAGGATCTGGAGCTGGATAAGATACGGATCAGCACGCGAAGCCTCCGGAACGGTCTGCTGGTGGACTACCTGATGCGCGGAAAGTGGGGGTACCTCGACGCCGCATTCTCGGTGCGCGAACAGAGCGTCCTTCAGCTCGCGCGCTCGTGCGGCTTCCACGAGGAGCACTCGCGCCACCTCGGAGACCTCTGCATGCAGCTCTTCGACAGCGGGAGAGAGGCCGGGCTGCACTCCTTCGGCGAGAGTGCGAAGGAGCTGCTCTTCTACGCGGCGCTGCTCCACGACATCGGGCTCTTCCTCTCCTTCAGCAACCACCACGCCCACAGTCACTACATCATCCGCAACGTCGAGCTTCTGGGCTTCCACGACAACGAGATCGCCGTCATCGCTGCGCTCGCCTTCTACCACAGAAAGCGCTCGCCGAAGAAAAAAGACCCCGAGTTCGAAGCCCTCGACCAGGATTCGCAGCGCATCGTCTTCACCCTCAGCATGTTCCTCCGGATGGCCGAGAGCCTCGACCGAAGCCACCACAATTTCGTGCACGAGGTTCGCTTTGTCCGCGAAAAAAACGTGCTTCTGCTCAAAATACAGGCCGACAAGGGGTATCAGCTTGAACTCTGGGCTCTTGAAGAACACCAAAAGTATTTTGTCAAGACATTTGGAGAACGTTTCGGTATTCAGGTGACCGCATCCGGTTTCTAGGGTATAATGTAAGGTGAATCCATATACACACAAGGGGGCTTTTTAATGAAATTTAGGCCGGAAGTGAAACCGTTTCTTCTGGCGTCGTTCGTGTTTGGCGTCTTCATCTACACGATAGCGAAGGTATCGGGCGCTTCCAACGGACTCGCTTTCTTCCTCGGGCTGCTCTTCGGCGGCGCGGGAACGGGGTACATGCTTTTCTTCTTCCGCGATCCGGAGATAGTCACACCGGCGGAACCGGGCATCGTGGTCGCCGCCGCGAACGGCAAGCTGGCGAAGATCGTTGAAATGTACGAGAAGGACTATCTGAAACAGGACACGATCCGCATCAGCATCTTCCTCAGCCTGTTCGACGTCCATGTGAACCGCTTCCCGATAGGGGGCTTCTCGACCTTCCTTGGTTACTTCCCTGGGAAACGGCTCTTCACCTTCGACGAGAAGTCGTCGGACGTGAACCAGCACAACGCCATTCTGGTACGCAACGAAGAGACCTCGTGTCTCATACGGCAAATCGTCGGCCCCGTCTGCCGCCGCGTCGTCTACTGGCTCAGGGAGGACAAGACGACCACCGTAAAGCAGGGCGACCGTTTCGGCATGATGAAGTTCGGCTCGCGCCTCGATATGTACTTCCCCAAGGACGACATCGAGATGGTCGCGAAGATCGGCGACCAGGTCACCGCGGGCGAGACGATCATCGCCCGGATAGTGAAGAAAGGAAAGTAAACAATGACAGGACAGCAAGTGCATAAATTGAGAATTCTCGCCAACTGGAGACGGATCGTCCCGACCATGGTGACGCTCTCCGCGCTCTTCTTCGGCTTCGCCAGCATACTCTCCACCATCGAGGCGATGCGCCTCGATGTTCCCGCGCTGCTTGGGCGTTCCGCGCAGTACATCATGCTCGCGCTCATTCTCGACGGGCTCGACGGCAACGTCGCCCGCTGGCTGAAAGGAACGACGGAGTTCGGCGCTGAGCTGGATACCTTCGTTGACTTCCTCGCCTTCGGCGTAGCTCCGGCAGCGCTGCTCTACGTCATGCTCATTCACGGCCCCAGCCCCTTCTGGCGCACTATCCTTCCCGCCGCTATCGTTTTCTCGGGCGCGCTTCGTCTTTCGCGCTTCCGGTTGAAGGATCCCCTGCGCGGACAGGGTGGTTTCATCGGCCTTCCCATCACGGTGAACTCCTCGTGGATCGCGCTCGCGGCCTTTGCCGCGCAGATTATGTACCCCGAGGGGCACATCCTCGTCACCGGCCCGGTCTCCATCGTCTTCCAGTTCCTCATCCTGGTGATGATCTCGCTGCAGCTCTCCAACCTGCGCTACCCCAAGCCGTCCAATAAGGTGCGCTTCTTCGCCCCGGCGGTTCTCGCCGTTCTTCTTCTGTGGGCGCTCAGCGAGACGTATGCCGCGTGGATTGCCACCGTTCTGGTCTTTGGATGCTTCGTCTACGTGCTCACGGGCCCGATGATCCACAAGCGTTCGGCTCTGCGGCAGCAGCAACAGCAGCATAGCGAAGGAAAATAAGATCATGCGGGCCATCGGCGTCGATCTGGGAGGACACAAAATAGCCGCAGCTCTCGTCGAAGACGGAAGGATCGTTGAACGTCTCTCCGAACCGACGGTCGGGCGGGAGCCGGACGGTATTCTCAGTCAGATTGCAGCCATGGTCCAACGCCTTGGCGTGTGCGCAGAATGCCCGGTGGGAGTGGGGATTCCCGGCGTTCTCGACGCCCCGCGCGAGGTTGCGCTGCTCCTCCCGAACTTCACCGGATGGAACGGCTTGCCGATCAGGAAGATGCTCTCATCGAAGATAGAGCTGCCGGTGGAACTCGAAAACGACGCCAACTGCTACGCGCTCGGCGAAGGCTGGGGCGGCGCGGCCCGGGGGATGACCGACTACCTCCTCCTCACGCTCGGCACCGGCATCGGCGGCGGCATTGTTATCGGCGGCAAAATACTCAAAGGCTTCCACGGCATGGCGGGCGAACCGGGACATCTCGTCGTCGGCTCCGGAGAGCCGTGCGGCTGCTCCTCCCACGGGCACCTCGAAGGCATCAGCGGCGCGGACGCCCTGGAGCGCACAGCGAAGTCGATGGGTTTGCAGCCCGACCTGAAGTACCTCTGGACCCGCAGGACCGACCCGGCTGTAGCGCCTCTGTGGGACCGAGGGCTGGACCACTTGGCGAAGGGGATCGCCTCGGCGATTCACCTCTTCGACCCGCAGGCGGTCATCCTCGGCGGCGGCATGAGCCGCGGCGAGGGGTTTATCGACGTCCTGAAGCCAAGAGTAGTGGACTACCTTGCGCTCCCTTTCCGCAAGACGCTTGATCTGCGCCCGAGCCTCCTCGGCAACGACGCGCCCACCATCGGCGCCGCGGCCCTCACTCGGAAGTAAGCGCCTCGCAGACATGCGCACCGATACAAACGCTCATACGCCTCCGGCGGCCACGTTGCTGTCTCCGGAGGCTTTTTTGTACTCCGCCTCCATCCCCGGTTTTTTCTCCGCCCTCCCGCTCGACGAACGCTCCTCGCTCTCCGTCGCCACAGGAAGATCAGCGCTTGCAAAGGCGCTCGACGCCGCTTCCCAAAAAGCGCTTACGGGGAGAGCGTGGCTCCCCTCGCTCTGCTGCGCGTCGCTCGCCCCCGTTTTTTTGCGGAGGGGGTTCTCCATCTCCTTCTACAGTACGGCGCCGTTTATCCTCCCCAGACTTGAACGAGGCGACGTCTTCCTGTACATCCACTTCTGCGGCTTCCCAAACAGGATTGCCGAGCGGGCGTTGGAATCCCTGCCGGAGGAGCGCCGCCCGATCGTCGTCGAGGACTGCGTCCACGCCCTCTTCACACGAGGAACAGGACGCTTCGGCGACTTCGTGCTCTACAGCTTCCGCAAGTTTCTCCCCGTCCCGGACGGTGGGCTGCTCCTCTCCCGCGAGCCGTTCGACGACACGCTCTCTCCGCCGCTCGAACGCTTCATCTCCCTCAAGACGGCGGGGCTTCTGTCGGAATCGCGCCGCCTTCTCGAAGAGGGAGAGGAGGCGCTCGACGCGGACGACGAGGCCAGAGAGCCTTCTGTTATGGGAGCGCTCCTTCTCGACCGGCTCCCGTGGACGCACATTCCCGAAGCTCGCAGACGGAACTACGCCTTCCTCGCGGAACGCCTGCGCCTGCCGCCGCTCGAAGACGGCACGGTTCCGCTAGGGCTTCCGTTCCGCATATCCGCGGGAAAAGCCGAACTCGAACGCCGCCTTCGGGCCGCCGGTTTCGAGCCGCCTCTCTCATGGGAAGCTCCCCGCGACGCTCCCTCGGACGAGGCCGACAGGCTCGTCGTTTTGCCGTGCGACGAGAGGATGGGGGAGCGGGAGCTTGCGCGGCTCGTGCGCATCTGTAAAACGTTCTCAGCGGAGCGCCTTGCTGCACAATAACGGCGCAGCAAGGCCGAAATCAATGGGAGGGATGCTTCATGCCTGAAATCTGTTCACAGATCACTTTTTTTTACTACAAGAACTTCGAGAGGGCGCGCGACTTTTACGAGCGGATCATGGGGTTCGAACTCGCGGACGACCAGGGGACGTGCCGTATCTACCGGGTGCAGGGGACGAGCTTCCTCGGAATCGTCGACGAGAAGCACGGGCACTGCTCCGCGCCCCGCGCGGAGAGCGACGTCCTCGTCACGCTGGCGACGAACGACGTCAAGGGGTGGTGGGAGCACTTGCGGAAGGAAGGCGTCAAGATAACCTCCGAGCTGCTTTGGAAACCGGAGATTTCTATCGAGGCGTTCTTCTTCGAAGATCCGGAGGGGTACGCCCTCGAAGTCCAGTCTTTCCTGAAACCGGAGCTGCGGAAGATTTTCGGGCAGGAGTGATACGGCGCTACGCGGCGAAACGTGAAGCGGTAGCTCCCCTCCGAAGTACAAAGAGCGGAGGAGGGGAGTTACCGTCTCCCCGGCAGTAGCAGCGACACCAGATAGACCGCCGAGGCCACCGCGATGATCACCGCGCCCGCGGTGAGGTTGAATTGTACCGCGAGGGCGAGCCCGGCGACGGAGAAGAGCGCGCTCAAAACGCACGAAATGCCCATCATCGACCAGAGCGAGCGGGAGAACTTCTCCGCCACGGAGGGGGGGATGGTGAGCAGCGCGATGACCAGAATCAGCCCGACGATGCGTATGATGAGCACCACGGCCATCGAGAGCAGCACCACCGCGCCGAAGTGGAGGAGCGTGACGGGAACGCCCCGCGTACGGGCGAAGTCCTCGTCGAAGGAGAAGGCGGCGATCTGCCTGCGCCAGACGAATCCGAGAACGAGCGTCACAGCGAGCAGTCCGCCCATCATGAAGAGGTCGGCCTTGGCGACGGTGAGGATGCTGCCGAAGAGATAGCTCATCAGATCGGCTCCGTACCCCGGCGTAAGGTCGGCGAAGATGACGCCCGCCGCCATTCCTGCGGCCCAGAGCACACCGATGATGGAGTCCGCCCGCGCCTCCCGCTTCAGCATCACGTGCGCCATCAGCAGCGAAAGAGCCAGCGAGAAGCCCACGGCCCCGAGCTGCGGTGAAATCCCGAGGTAGAGCGCGATGCCCACGCCGCCGTACGCCGCATGCGCGACGCCCCCCGCGAGGATGACGTAGCGCTTCACCACGACCACGGTCCCGAGGATGCCGCAGAGCCCGCTGCACAGCAGGGCCGCCCAGAGGGCGTTCCGCATGAACTCGAACTGGAGCAGCTCAATCATGAGCGCAGTCCTCGGAATGGTCGTGCGTGTGAACGGCGAGCACCCTGTGCGGGATGCCGTGCGCCACCAGCTCCACGGGACACGTCCCCCAGACCTTCTCGAACATGCCCGGGAGAATCTCCCCCGAGTCGTGGTAGAAGACGTTTCGGTTGACGCACGCCACGGCTGTGGCGCGCCCCGGAATGGCGGAGATGTCGTGGCTCACCATGATCACCGTCATCCTCGAACGGAGCGAGGCCAGCTCCGTCAGCAGCATGTCGCGCGTCTCCGGGTCGATGCTCGCCAACGGTTCGTCGAGCAGCAGCACCTTCGGCTCCGAAGCCAGCGCGCGCGCGATCAGCACCCGCTGCCGCTGCCCCTGCGAAAGTTCGCCCATCGGCCGGGAGGCCAGAGACTCCACCCCCATTCGTTCGAGCGCGTCGCGAGCCGCCGTTTTATCCGCTACGCTATAGAAGAGCCCGTGCGACCCCGCGCCGAGACGCCCGTGGAGCACCGCTTCCAGCGCCGTGATGGGGAAGTCGCGGTTGCGCCCCGCGTCCTGCGGCACGTACCCTGCAGCGCTCCGGTCCCCTCCGGGCGCCCTCCCGTGGATCAGCACCGTCCCCGAACCGGGGGAGAGCAGTCCGAGCGCGAGCTTCAGCAGGGTGGTCTTTCCCCCGCCGTTCGGCCCCATGATCACCAGAAATTCGCCTGCGGGAACGGAAAATGATACGTCCTGCAGAACAGGGTCGCCTCCGTAGGAAAAAGCGACGTTCGTAAAGGAGAGAGCCGGCTCCGTATGCACTCGTACTATGCCTTCTTTCGTTTCGTATTCCGCGGTTCGCCGGGTTTCTGCCTCGCGGCGCGCCCATCCAGCGCTTTGCGGATGCCTTCCGTCACCGTGGTCAGTATCTTGATGCGCGCCATCTTTTTGGAGTTCGTCGCCACGACTGTCCACGGCGCGTAGGGCGTGCCGGTGCGCACCAGCATCTCTCCGGCTGCCTTCTGGTAGTCGTCCCACTTTTCTCGGTTGCGCCAGTCCTCGTCGGTCAGCTTCCACGCGCGGAAGGGATCGTCCTTCCGGCTCTCGAAGCGGCGAAGCTGCTCCTCCTGGTCGATCTGGAGCCAGAACTTGAGCAGCAGCGTGCCGAAATCGGTCAGGTGGCGCTCCGTCTCGTTGATCTCACGGTAGGCCCGATGCCACTCCGCGGGGGAACAGAACCCCTCGACGCGCTCGACGAGGACGCGCCCGTACCAGCTTCTGTCGAAGATGGCGATATGTCCGTACCTGGGGAAGTCCTTCCAGAAACGCCACATGTAGTGGTGGCTGCGTTCAAGGTCGTTCGGCGCGCCGACCGGGTACACCGTGTAGTTCATCGGATAGAGCGACCCCGTGATCCTGCGGATCGCCCCTCCCTTTCCGGCGGCGTCCACCCCCTCGAAGAGGAGGATCACCGGCAGCGACTCGCGGAAGACGCGGATTTCCAGCGACTTCAACTCGCTCTGTAAGGCGGCGAGTCGCTTCTCGTACTCCTTGGCGCTCAGGTCGCCGTCCGGCTCCGTCGTCGACAGCGCCGCGCTCTTCTCGTACTCCACGCCGCCGAGGACGCCGCCGGTCGCCGGCCACTCCTCGCCGGAGAGCCTCTCCCGCAGCACGCGCTCGACCGTGGAGAGGATCTTCCACGCGGCGAACTCGAAATCCCCCGCCGCGACCACCGTCCACGGCGCGTATTCCGTCCCGGTGAAAGAGAGCATCTCCTCCGCGCAGAAGAGAAAAGCTTCGTACTCCCTGTTCTCCAGCCAATCGGCCTCGCCCACCGACCAGGAGAGATCGGGGTCGGCGGCGCGGGCTTCAAGGCGCTTCTTCTGCTCCTTCTTCTCCAGGTGGCAGAAGAACTTGAGCACCACCGTGCCGCTGTCGGCCAGATGACGCTCGAAAGCGCAGATGTCGCGGAAGACGCCGGAGTAGTCCTTCGCCCCCTCGCCCTTCTCCAGCCTGCGGCGGAGCACCTCGCGGTACCAGCTCCCCGAGAGGATCGTCATCTTTCCCGCGGGCGGCGTGATCTCCCAGTACGGAATCAGGAAGGGAGAGCGCTCCTCGCCGCGCCCCGGAGGCGCGATGAAGAGGTAACCGCGGGGGTCGAGCGCCTGGAGGAGCTGGTTGACGAGGCTCCCCTTGTTCGAGCCCTCCCACCCTTCAACGAGCAGGATGACGGGAACCCCCTTCTCCTTGGCGATCCGCTGCAGCTCCCCGAGCTTCGGCGCCAGCTCGTCGAAGGCCGCCCTGTACTCCTTCTTCTTCATCTTCACCGACATATCCACCGCTTCAAGCATTGTTCCGCCTCCCTTCCGTAGATTTACTCAACGCCGTCGTCTGAAATTCACTCGATCGCACAACTCTCGGACTTGAAATCGCTGTAAAACCGGAAACTCTCGGCGGTGAATCGCAAGACGCAGTAATCGGGGTCCGTCACCCCTCCCGGATAGCACATCGTATCGCCGTCCCGCCAGATAGTCTCTTTCGTCTCCGGATCGTGCAGCACCTCCATCGTGCCCTTCAGCATGACGCCTCTGAAAAAGCGCTTGTCGAAGAAGTAGACGCAGGCCTTCGGATTCACCCCGTACTGTTGCACGCGCATGGAGGACGTATTCGTCGTGAAATAGAGACGCTTGATCCCCTCTCTCTTTCGGGGAGGGAGCATCGCCTTGGTATTTGGAAACCCCTCTTCGTCGACAGAGCCGATCAGCGACACCGGAGCCTTTTCGATCAAGTTCCCCACCGTCTTTTCAGGATCTCGCACTGCAAAGGCCTCCTTAAAACCAGCTTCTCTTGCGAACAACGAGAAAAAAAGTCCGTCGCATCGCGTCGTGAATGCGCGATGCGACGGTATACTACAGTCTTACCACTTTTTTCCCTTGACGGCAAGGAGCAGCGGGACGATCAGCAGCAGCGCGGGGGCCGCGAATCCGGCCGTCCCTGCCACGGAGCACCCGCCTCCGGAAGACGACGTCTCTTTATATCCGGCGAGATAAGGACCGACGATGGAGTTGAAGAGGAGATATTCATCCGACAGGTACTGGATAATAGCGTACGCGCCGTTCCCCAGGTTCTTGTGTCCGAAGACTGTCCGGTGAACCGTATTCCCGGTGTTCCAGTCGAGCCCTGTAACCTCCCAGCCGGTTTCCGTGTAGTACCCGTTGACCAGAGCCATTGAGCCTGACTGGCTATGCACAGGCACCATGCTGGTCGAGCAAACATCCGGACGGTTCCAGACGGAACTCCACTCGTTGGTCGCAGGATCCCACTCGAAGCGCTCCACGCCGAGAGGTCCGGGATACGCCGGTCCCATGAGAGCGACCTGGCAGATCTTGTTCGTCGCTTGAAGATCCGGGTCGACCGTCGCCGGCATGTTGTTCACGACGAAGGCCCCGTAGCCGGAGACCACCACGGACTGCTCCGACTGGAGCCACTCGGGAAGCGGATCCGGCAGGCCGAACGTCGCCTGAATCTGCCCCGCGATGCGCCGGGAGGCCGCGCCCGGCTTCTGGACGAATCCTTCGGGGATGGCGTCGCGCCAGAATGCCGTCAGTTTCATGTGTTTTGCGCCGTCGGTGATGACCACCAGCTTGTCCGGGTCGTCGCCGAATCCCATGAGCGTCGGCGTGGAGCCCGTGCCGTTGTCGAACTTGATGATCGGCGGCAAAACGTCGGCCACGTCGTAGGGGGTAGCCCACGCGCCGTCCTCCTCTTTGTCGGAGATAGCCTTCTCTTTTGTCCAGACCAGCTTGCGCATCAGCTTGTTGCTCGCGATGTACATCCCGTTGTTCTCGTCCACAGCGATGGAGTTGCTCACATACTCGTCCTCCCCGAAGGGGTAGAAAACCTTGGAGGCGAGGTCGAAATCGCGTTGTATGACAGCCACGCCGTTGCTGAAGGTGACCACGAGAAACCCGTCGTAGGTCATGGAGAGACCGAAGAGGCGCGTTGGCCCGGGAGCAACCGCCGGTCTGCTTTCGCCCCCTTCAACACCTTGGATATCCTTGAGCACATCCGCTATTTTGCGCTTCACTTCGATACCCTCGGAGGGGTTCGCCGGATTCTTCAAACCGAAAGCATAGAGGCTGGACAAGAAGTTCGTGTAGAGTACGTTGTCCTTGTCGACAACCGAGTAGGCTCCGTTACCGAAGCGCGCCTTGTAGTTCTCCCCAAGAATTTCCGTAAGGTATGTGTCCATTTGGGCCACGGTCATTCCGATTGCGTTCCTCATGCCGAATTCCCTGAATTTCTCGTCCGGAACTGCGGGCAAGAGGCCGTTCGACGCGTCGGCAAGGGCCTCGAACGAGGCGACGACCTTCCATTCTCCGCTCACCCTGTGGACGTAGCTCACTTTGTCGTGCCCGACAGCCCACATGTACTCCGGATCGGTGGACGCGAGCGTAATGATGTTCACCGGTCCGCCGTAAGAGATGGGCTGTAACGACGACTCGATGTAGAACGTGCCGCGGGGAGGGCCGTAGGGCGTGGAGTCGCTCTGGGAAGAATCGAAATGAGTAATGCCGTACAGGGGCGACGACAGAAACGTATTGGGGGCGGGGGCGCTCGCCGCCCCGGTTGAAGGCATGAGCGCGAGAAGAGAGAGTATTGTCAGGCACGCAATCAATGCTTTCTTATGAACAAAAAATATGTGCATCATCGAACCTCCTGATAATAAATTCTGATGAACATCGAGTATCCCGGGTTCATTCATCCGAAGCGACGCAGATCCTCCCGAAAACGTTCCGAAGAAGCGGATTCAGAGAGCCGGCACTGTGCGCTTTTCAAAAACACCGCGCCCGTTCGCACCCTCCTTTCGTCGAAGAACCCCTTCCGTACGGGTGAAAACGGGTTCGCTGCACGAAAGGGAGTAGATACACCAGATTATCGCACATTTTACCGGATGCAAAAAGAGCGAGTGATGCACGCTCTTCCGACAGAAGAGAAAAGAATCTCAATGATGTAGAATGGAGCGAAAATCATCCTGCACGAACGGAGGGGGAGGAATGGAGCACATTCTTGAAGAAGCAAAGAGGATCTCCGCGGAGATCACGGAGTGGCGGCGGCATCTGCACCAGACGCCGGAGCTTGGGCTGGAGACGCCGAAGACGTCGGCCTACATCGTCCAGGAACTGAAGAAGATGGGAGTGGAGGAGATCCGCGAACGCGTCGGCGGATGGGGCGTCGCGGCGCTCGTGAAGGGAGAGAAACCGGGGAAGACGCTGGCGATCCGCGCCGACTGCGACGCGCTGCCGATCAAGGAGGAGACGGGACTGCCGTTCGCGTCCAAGAACGGCCTCATGCACGCCTGCGGGCACGACGCGCATACCGCGATGGCGCTGGGCGCGGCGAAGCTGCTGCTGGCGCACAAGGCCGAGTTGGCGGGTACGGTGAAGTTCATCTTCCAGCCCGCCGAGGAGAACGTCCAGGGTGCCAAGGCAATGATCGACGACGGCGTGATGGAGAATCCGCACGTGGACGCCCTTATCGGCCTGCATACCGGCTGTCTGTGGAAAGAGATCGGCCCGGGGGAGATCGGCGTCCGATTCGGCTCGCTGATGGCGTCGGTCGACCGCTTCGTCGTCACCTTCAAAGGGAAGGGGGGGCACGGCGCGACGCCGCACCTCACCGTCGACCCCGTCACGATGACCGCCACTGCGGTGCTGGAGCTGCAGACGATCCTGAGCCGCGAACTCTCTCCGCTCGACTCGGCCGTGCTCACCATCGGACGAATCGAGGGGGGCAGGGCGTTCAACATCATCGCGGAGAACTGCGTCATCGAGGGTACCGTCCGGACGCTGAATCCGGCCACACGCGCATTCGTCGAGGAACGGCTCCGCGCAGTCGTTTCCCGCGTCGCCGAGGGGATGCGCGGGGTGGCGGAAGTGGAGTACGAGTCTGGTCCTCCCGCTCTCATCAACAA
>JAHDKR010000111.1 GCA_018436785.1 Synergistaceae bacterium
AAGCAGAGGGGTTGAAGGATCTGAAGGGAAGAGAACAGGACTGCAGGGAGCTGTAGATTGAAAAAGCGAGTTCGCTTGCCGAGAATCGCAAGATGAGAAATAGAAAGCAGAGGGCTCTTAAGAGCCCTCTGCTTTACTTTTGTGCGCCCATTGACTGGTTATTGCTTTTACTGCCTTCTTCGCTGCAGATGCAACAAAAGTAAAACACCTTTTTCACCGCCTCCATATACAGTACAACTACGGCATCTCTAAAGAGATGCCGTAGTTATCCCGTCCCTTCCGGGACGGGATAGCGCAGAGCCCTCTTAAGAGGGCTCTGCGCTTTTCAAATTTGCACGCTCACTTTTAATTTCCGTTTTCGCGCAATCTCCGAATATGCCGTGGGATTTTCCGGCGGCGGAGCCTAATTCCATTTTCCGAGGATCTATTTTCGGCATCAAGTCCGCCTCGGGATTTTCCCTCTGTACTGATCATTTTTTCAAATTCCTCTTCCAAAAGTTGAACAGAAACACAATGTCTATCCGTCTTTATTTTATTCCTACACCGCAATGGATTCCACTCCGCAACCGAAGGGAGATCAGGGGTGAGATATTTTTTTGTGAAACCATAGTGAAAAAAAAATAACACCTAGCTCCCCTCCCTGCGGAATATATCAATGCGCAAAAAAAAAACAAAAAAGCGAAATGCGCACTTTTGGAGCGCACTTCGGTTGTGCGCGTCGCAGAAATTGATATATTCCAATACAAAAGGAGATAATTGCATGAAAAAAAGGAAGGGATACTCGGCGGAAAAATCACGGAAATTTAGGAAAAGAAAGGCGGAACAGGGGAAACGACTTTTTTGCAGATGGGCGACCCGAGGAAATCGAACTCGTGAAATGGGCTCTTTTATCAGAAAACTATGGATGTTTAAAACGCATCATGGAGAAAATAAAAGGAGATAAAAAAATGAGAGGCACTAGACAAAAAGAAAAGGCGGAATTATTCGACTCGATGCGAGACATGACGGAGGAATACGAGGAAGAGGAATGCGAGGAGGAGTACGAGGAGGAACGCGAAGACGACGAGCGCGACGAAGTGGGAGCCGCGGGCATCGCTCTTTTCTTTTCCCCCCGCGCGCAGGAGGCGTGGCGGCGAGGATGGGAGGAACGGGAAAGGGAAAGGGAAGGGGATTGACCATTCCTCTCCCCCCGGAGGGGGGACGAGCGGGGATCCTCCACATCCCAGAACCAACCCCCGTTCCGAGGAGGCTTTTGATCATCGCCGGGGGAAGGAGGTTCCACCACCGAGATGGAAGACGGGAGTTCATTATCAAAATGTCTCCCGCAGAAGTACACGGGAGTCGCACGGATGACCCGGATTCGAGGAAGGAAGTCGATGCGGAAGAAGAAGGAGATTGGGACTACCGCATAGTCTGATTCTCCGGGGGAGACACTCAGCTGACGAAGTGGCTCCCTCTCCGGAGAGCCGGCTCTGTTTCGTCGGAACGGTGGCTCACTTTCATCGGAGAGGTAGCTCCGTAAAGATCGGACCGGTGGCTCTCGGAGACCGTATGACAGCCACTCGCGCGCTGTTCTAGAGCCTCCCTGCGCACTGTTTGAGAGCCACCCTTACGAAAAGAGCGGCTCTCCCGATGAGAAGACCGGCTCTCAAAGAGGAGGAAACGGTGGCTCTGAATGCGGACTACCGTGGCTCTAAAACAGGACACACGTGGCTCTAAAGTTTGAGAAAAATGGCTCTAACGGAATGAAATATCCGCGCGAAGGGGTGAGGGACATACTTTCTCGGCGCGTATGATAGATATCTGTCCCTCGGAAACTTTTCGCTGAAAATTTTAGATTTTTCATGAGTTCTTTCTGGACGAAATCCTCCTCTCGGCTTAGAATCAATCTGGATCATAAAGGACAACGAGCATAGATTCGTTTACCCTGTATTTTTTTCGGAAGGAGGGAATAAATAAGGAAACGGTTTTTTTCTTGCGATTGTTTTAGTAGCACTATTCGCATACCTTTCCATGGCGTTGAACAGGGGAATCTTGCAGTATACATCAAAAACGATGATCTGGAGAATCATGAATCTGTGACAGTTTCGTGGAGATTCCATCATGGGATTAAATTAGACACGGAATGTTTTTATCTTGGATATTCTGGAGTATGGACTGTTTACGAAGATAAATTCACCGGAAACGCCGGTAAAAACGGGAAAGTGACGGTGAAGAATTTTGGGAAGCTCAAATTTAGGGGGGCCTCTTCATCGAACTCAATTGCTTCAGGTTTCTGCGAGCCCAATTCATCTTTATTCGGAGGTTCCTTAGAAAAGAATCGCCTGCACGAATGGCGTATCAAGGTCGTGACGACCAGCGAAGGAAGTGTATTTCGGCAACTTTAATGTAATGATCCAAAAAAGAGGTGAGCCTTGCGCGGCCCCTTTTCTATTAAGGAGGGAATTGATATGAAAAAGGCTATGCTCGCGGTTGTTTCGATACTGGTTTTTGCGTCCATATCTTTCGCCTACACGCTTGAGGTTACCACGGAGACGAATTTCCCCATTGATGGGGTGTACACGGACAGGACAGAAGAGAAACAGGCGGAATTTCCTAACTGCAAAAAAGCACTTCAAGTCAGCGCATCCCTCTTCCAGAACAGACCGGATACAATAGAATTCGGTCTCAATTTTGAAAGTCCAGAAGGCAAACGCCGCGTTGAGGTTTACCTTGAACAAACAGGCGGCGACCATGAAAAAGTGTACGATCAGGAAACTGATTTCATGTGGCTCTTTGACACTTTCGATGTGTGGAAGAGTTCGGAGTATGACTTATCCCGCCCGCAGCAAGCGGTAACAGGCTGCATCGTTATATGCGTGGGAGACGTGGTGCCTGACCCCACCCCAACGCCGGAACCAACCCCGGAGCCTACCCCTATACCCAATCCGAATACAGGCACATCGGGTGGGGGCTGCAACGCTGGATTTTCACCGTTTGCAATACTGCTCATCCTTCCGGTGTTGTTGCTAAAAAGGTAGGAATAAACGATGAAGGCATCAAGAGAATTTTACATCATCGGCCTGCACCTGCTGTTCGCATGGAAATGATACAGCCTGTTTCAGAATCGAAGCCCTGATAAACGAGGCCTCTGATACGACTAAATTATTACCGTAAGCCCTCGTAAGAGGTTACCTCATGCCGTTTGTCCCGATGTTGCGAGTGATTGTGCGCAGAGCGAACTCGTTGATATCTATAAAGAATAAGGAGAGATTGTCGTGAAAAATAGAACTTTGATTCTTAAAATTGGAGTCTTCCTAATCGGTCTTTTTTTGTTCGCTGCTCCTACCCCAATACATGGCGTCGAAAATATAACGCTATCCATCCAAGACTTTATTATTCAACGCCATGATGAAACAAGAATTTATACAAATTCCTTCTCCGACAGCAAAATAACTATCCAATTGCGTCTTAGCTGGTTTTCCATTCTTGCGCGAATTACCAACACGACGAATGACGTCCAATCAGTCTCTTGGGGCAAATCCGCTTATATTGACGTAGACGGCAACTCACGAAAAATTGTTCCTGGAGAAACTCTTTTGATAGATATGAGCAGGGAGGTCCCGGACACCGTAATTCCGCCGCGGGCAAGCACCGAAATAATGATTTTTCCTCATGGATATTGGCAAGGAGAAAGAAAGCCATGGAAAATGCTACTTGATTATCCCTACTCTTCAAATTTATTTGGAGTCCCATCGGGGTTAAAAGGGAAAAAAACGAAATCCTATTCCAAGTTTGCTCAGAAATACGAAGGCAGAAGTGTTGGATTGATGCTCTGCATTACTACTCCCGGGAAAGAAGATTTTTTTTATAATCTCACCCTCGGGCTTGACTTCGCGAAAGGGATTGACGCGCCTTTAAAGGTTGAAGAAGAAAACGGGGATGTGTCACCGATTGTAGTCGGATTAACTTTGAAGGAAACAACCATTGAAATGATAACCAAGAATAGTTTATCCGAAAAGGTTGGCCTTCAGCGCGGAGATATTATTCTCGAAGTTAATGGAAGATCTGTATCGGAAATACCCAACCTCCAAACCTATATCGAACAGAGGGTTTTAGGTGGGCGATCAGTAATGTTGACTTACGAACGTTCCGGGAAACAAGGTGTTGTGACTATAAAGAAAAGCGATTAACCAAGCATCTTCATCAAAGGAGATAACGCCCATGATAGACCGTCACACCCTCGCCCTCGTCGCGGCAATAGCTGCGGCAGGAGCCATGATCTCCGGAGCGATTCTGCGCCTTGAGGCTTCCGGGAAGCTGGAAGAGGAGGTTCAAGTCCTTCGCGCAGAGAACACAAAGTTGGAGGCGCTGCTGGATCAGGCGCTGAAAACGATGCATCATGAAAGACTGCTTCACTTCGGAGAGGCTGTTTCGGAGGATGCAATTAGGTAAGCTGTTCCCAAACCCACAAAGGAGGTAGTTGGAAATGAATCGAAACTATGTAAAAAAAATGTTGTTGATAGTTGCGTTGGTGCTGGTGCTGCCGTCGCTGGCGGGAGCTATGGAAGTTTGGGATTTTGTTATTTTCTGTGGTACTGCTACACCTGCTGAACTACAAGAAATGATGGATGTGCCCGGATTCAAAGTGAATGTGAGCGACGAATACGGATGTACCCCGCTACACACTGCGGCAGTAAACCCTAATCCTGGGGTGATAACTGTTCTACTGAACGCGGGAGCGGATGCCAAAGTGAAGGACAATGACGGAAATCTCCCCATCGACTACGCCGATGAGAATCAAGTTTTGAAAGGCACTCCTGAGCTGGAAGCTCTACGCAAGGCAAGCTATTGAGGAGCGCACCGCTTTACGATCTCCAGAATCCCGACGGAAAAAGAGATGGCTCCATTCGAGTGAGTTCGCGTGGAAAAAGTTTTTTCTTCCATTGAGGAGGCGAAAATATTTTTGGAGGATCCCGATATCTTCTTTCACGTCGGCGAAAAAAGATTTACTAAGAAAACGCTGTTGAGATCGGGGGAAGATAAAAATGGGATTCAGAGTGATTACTGAACGCGAGGAACATGGACAATAACTCGCTGATCACCGCGGCAGTACGTTTCTTATAGCTTATAGGAGCAGAAAGCATATGGACATATTCTTTTTTCTCTCGCTTCTCCATGTATCAAAAGCAACTGGGCAGCGCAAAAGAAAAGATTTATCTGTTGACTGGTTATTACTTTTACTTCCTTTTTTGCTGCAGATGCAACAAAAGTAAAACGCCTTTTTTATCTCCGTATACAGTACTGCTATGACATCTCTTATGAGATGCCGTAGCTCAATGTCTGACAATCCCGTCCCTTCCGGGACGGGATAACGTCGAGCCCTCTTAAGAGGGCTCGACGTTTTTCACAAATTAGCACAATCACTTTTTGTTTCCGTTTACGCGTAATCTACGAAATATATCAATACATATAAACAACAAAAGAGCAAAAGCGCGCTTCGAAGCGCACTCCTGTTGTGCGCGTCCAGAAAATTGTTATATTCAAGAGAAAAGGAGATGATTTTTATGAAAAAGAAAAAAGGATACTCAGCGGAAAAAAGCCAGCGTTTTCGAGAGCGCCAAGCGGAAAAGGGGAAAAAACTTTTCCGCAGATGGGCGACTCCGGAAGAAATCGAACTCGTGAAATGGGCTTTGATGTCAGAAAATTATGCGCAGTTGCGGCGCATCATGGAGAAGATGAAAGGGGAGGAAAAAGATGCTTAGACAAAAGGAAAAGGCGGAATTTTTGGACTGCTTATCCGACATGCTGGAAGAATATGAGGACTATGAGGATGAAGAATATGAAGAGGAAGAGGAGCTTTGTCGCGGAATGCGCCCGGAAGATGTTTTTCTCGTGGCGGCCATGTCCCCTCGCGCGCAGGAGGCGTATCGGCGCGGATGGGAGGAAAGGGAAAGGGAAAGGGACTAACTCTTCATTTCTCCCCCGGAGGGGGGATCCTCCGCACCCCCAAGAATCCAGCTTCTCCAGGGGGCTTTTGATCTTCGGCGGGGGTAGGGGGCGCCCCCGCCGAGATGTGAGCGGGGATCAATATCAAAAATGTCTCCCGCGAAGTGGGCGGGAGCCGCACGGAGAAAATCTTCCGTGCGATTTTTTTGGAATATTTCTTTGAAATTTTCTTGGAGATGTATGAGGAATAGTAATGGAAGTCTTCGCCGCGGGGGACCGGATTTTCATATTCTATGTGACATAAGCAAGTAAAAAATGATTGGCATATTCATTTCAGGGAATTATTTTTGAGATGATTTGATATGCGGTTTTGATCAGTTGTGCGGCGGACAAAAAAAATGACATATTGTCATGTGGTAGAGATGAGGCTATAGATAAAAAATGCCCCGTGGGTTTCATAGACCCGACGGAGCGCGGTAGAGAATAGATATAATATACCATTTTTTTACCGTAAAAACAAGACCTTTTCAAAATTTTTCCCTCCTCTGCCGGTGAAAAATGCATGCGCAACACCGGAATCGATACCATCATAGTGGCATACCCCACAGTTTTACGCAGCGTCCGAGCTATCCCGGAGGCGTCTCTGTCTGCGTCCGGATGTCGGCGTAAAAAAACCGGGTTTCGCTGGATGGTCGTCAACAAGGGATGGCGCGCACACATCGAAGGCGGTCATCTGCGCCCCAGACGTACAGTGATCCGTCTCGATACGGGGAATGATGGCGAATATCGCGCTCCGATGCGTCCCGGTGAGATCATCGCACGTCTCATGGAGGCGTGCGGAGCTATGGGGTCGCTGTGGGGATGGGAGTACGGCACCGTGCGACGTGTGGACTACACCCTCGATGAGCGACGCGCTCAATCCCCTGCGCCGCAACATATCCCCCATTTTTATCTCTATGAGTCGTACCCCTGCGGGGGCGCGCTTTTCCTCGCAGGGAAACGGCGTCCCGCATCAAGGGCAATTATGATTTATGACAAAACCGTTGCGCTGCAACTAAAGTCAGGAAAGGACGATGATGAAACATGGCCGCATATTTGGAGAACGGAGCTTCGATTTTCGACTCGCGCATCTGCGAAAAAGGCAGGGATATCATCGGTCGAGGACGCTTTGACGGCGCTTCTGGTCTGGGATGTGATCGCGCCGATGACTCCCTGCGAGATGCTCCCAGAGACCTTCTCTACTGCATGGAGACGTGTACGTTCGGAGTGCTCATCCCTCGCAGATGTACGCCGCGTCTGCGCACGCATACGGGCATCTCTGCGCAGAGGTCCAGAGGACCGCCCTAGAAAAGAGATCATCGCCGCGGTGAAGGGAGGTGAGAGACGCGAACACCGCAAAAAGGCAAAATCTATGGAAGACCACGCTTTAAAGAATGGCATCTGCATTTCCCGAGAGAGGGAGGGGAAAGGGGGTGGGGGAGGTATTATTATAGAGGCAGCATTATTCAGCTTTTTGGACACTTTTTCCCGCGTCCGAGCTCCTCCCCGTGGTCCTCCGATGGAAAAAAGAGAGCAAAAAAGAGCACGCCAGTTTTAGGCGTGCTGTTGTTGTATTTATTCTTCCTTTTCATCAATTCTTTTGATTATTGGTTTTTAAAATGTAATTTTGTCATATTTTTGTACAAGGTCAGCAAAACTTATTCTTGACAAAAAAAGCTACAGCTGATAAAATCGGCTGTAGCAAGGGTTTGCGGGATTTTAATCCAAAAAACATTTTACAAGTCAGCTGCTCTACCAACTGAGCTACACCGGCTCAACGAAGGTATATTATAGCGGGTGAAACGAAGATGTCAACCGTTGGACGGCGAAAAAAGATTTTTTTCCTCTTCCCCGGGCAATAGTCGCACTTTCGGCAGCCACTCCGGATGTTCATCGCGGAGCCATGCCGTCATTTCTTCACGGACAAGGCAGCGAAGATCCCATGCGAAAGAGCCGTTGGCCGCGCTCATCAACGCGCGGATTTCCAGCGAGCGCTCCCCGCAGTCGGTCACCTGAAGCGCCCTGGCCTTTCCGTCCCACAGCGGGGTCGATCCGAGTATCGAGAAAAATCGCACCCGGAGTTCCTCGACTTCCGCCGAAAAATCGACGCGGAAGTAGGCGGTGGCGATAAGATCCGCCGAGATGCGCGTCCAGTTCTGGAACGGGCGCTCCAAAAAGTAGGTCGTGGGCAACACAAGCCGCCGTTGATCCCACAGCCTCAGGACAACGTAGGTGAAGGTGATCTGCTCGACGCGCCCCCACTCCCCCTCCGCGACGACGACGTCGTCGATTCGGATCGGCTGCGACACCGCGAGCTGAATTCCTGCAAGAATAGTGGCGACCGTTTTCTGCGCCGCCAAGCCGACGACGATTCCGACGACGCCTACCGACGCCAGCAGCGACGTCCCGATGCGCCTGAAGTCGTCGATGCTAAGCAGGATGATGGAAAACGCGACGAAGACGATCATCGTCAGCAGAAGCCGCTTAAAGATGACGAACTGCGTCTGGAACTTTCGCGCATTGAGATTGTCGGCGACGGAAACATCGTACTTCTTGTGAAAGACAATCTCCAGCAAAAACACGGCTCCTATGGAGAGCCATGCGACCGATGCAACAAGAAATATCTTCGCGCCGCGCAGCAAAAAACGAGAGATTTCGGGCGAGAGTCCCCTCTGGAGCACCGGGAGCAAAGCGATGAAGAGCAGCGCGACCCCTGTGGAAAGCAGCGGGTACAGAAGCGTCTTCCGAATGTCGCCCCTGGCGATGTGCTGGATCATGAGCGTCCCCCCTTTCGGAACTTCCCTTCATTCTACACCAATTGCAGGTACGCTGCTGTTTTCAGAACGCTCTCTCCGCTTCGGCGACATACATGGCGATCCCGGACTCTTTGACGTACGGATCGCCGCTCAGTTCATCGAATCGCCGCTTCAACTCCTCGATGGCCTCGTCGGTGCAGAGAAACTGCAGCGCCCAGTTCTTTCCCGGAAAGACGGCGTCGTCCCAACGTGTCCTGTTTCCACGGTTGTCCTTCCCCAGAACGTTCCTCCATACGCTGTAATACTCTATGCCGGCCGCGTCGAGTATTTCGGTAGTCTCCTGGGCGAGCGTTTCGCTGCAGTGCAGCCATACCATCTTCATCGTTCGTTCACCGCCTCCGCGAAGCGTCCTTTTCTTCGTATTTTTTCCTCGAAGAAGCTGTACATGACCGGAACCAACAGCAGTGTGATCAGGGTTGAGACGACAAGCCCCCCCATGACCGAGACGGCGAGCGGTTTCCAGACCTCGGAGCCGATCGCGTTGCTCACGGCCATCGGCAACATGCCGAAGAAGGTGGTGAGCGTGGTCATGAGAACGGGACGGAGACGCCGTCCTCCCGCCTCTATCAACGACCTTCGGAGGGGAGTTCCCCGCGCTCGCAGCAGATTCACATAGTCCACGAGGACGATGGCGTTGTTCACCACGATGCCCACGAGCATCACGACGCCCAGCATCGCCTGGAGGGAGATGTAGAGCCCCGTAAGCAGAAAGGCGAAGACCACGCCGGTTAGGGCGAACGGGATGCTGAACATGATGACGAACGGATCGAGATAGGCTTCGTACTGCCCCGCCATAACCATGTAGACCAGCAGAACGCCGAGGAGGACGAGCAGAGCCATCTGCTGGAACGCCTCCGACTGTTCGCGTATCTGCCCTCCGAATTCGATGGCAACTCCCTGCGGTATGTCGAGCGTCTCCACAAGCTTACGGGCATCCGCGGTGATCTCTCCGAGAGAGCGTCCGTGGACGTTGGCCTCGACCATCACGTAGCGCTGCTTGTTCTTTCTCTGTATCTCCGGCGGCCCCATCGTATCCTCGAACGCCGCGAGCGTGGAGAGGCGCGCCGGTTTCCCCGTCGCGGAGGGGACCATCAGACGGTCGAAGATATGCCGCGAATTGCGCTGCTCCTCCCTGAGCCGGAATCTGACGGGGAAGTCGTCCTCTCCCTCCCAGTACTTCTCCGTCGTCTCGTGCCCGTAAAAGTACGTCCGGAGGGTTCCGGCAACAGACGCGGTACTGACGCCGAGCATGGCCGCCTTCTCACGGTCGACGTTGACGCGTATCTCGGGTCTGCTCTGCTTCTGGCTGAGGCTGACGTCCACCGTCCCGGGAATGGAGGCCACGATCCGCTGAATCTCTTCCGCGACGTCGACCACCTTCTTGAGATCGTCTCCGTAGACCTCTATATTCAGCGGTTTCGAACCCAGAAACATCGCTTTGATGGGCGACGAGACCAGCACGTTCATCTTTTCTATACCGGGCTGCGCGCGCAGCCATGCGCGAAGTTCCTCCCCTATTTCAAACGCGGTTCGTTTCCGCTTCCCCTTGTCGAGGAGCTTCAGCCCGACGTTGCCGATATTCGGCCCGGCCTGTTGGCCGACGGCGGCGGTGAATCCCTTCTCATCCCGCCCGTCGTACCCGTAGATGTTGACGGCCTCGGGAACCGTCTTTCGAGCGTGCTCTATGGTCCGGAGCACGAGCGCGTCGGTTTCGTCGATCCTCGTCCCCTCCGGAAGCGTCAGGGTAATCGTGATCTCGCCCGTGTCCGGGTCGGGGGAGAGCTCCGTGCCGATGAAACGGAAGCCCGTCGCCGTCAGCGCGAGCAGCGTCAGCGCGGTGAAGAGCACTTTTTTCCGGTTCGAGAGGCTCCACGCAAGGAGGTCCTCGTACCCGCTCTCCAGGCGCCCGATGATTCTGTCCGAGAAACGGTGGATGAACAGACGGTCCTCTTCCCGCCGGAAAAAGACGCTCGCCATCATGGGGATGAAGGAGAGGCTGACGAAGAGAGACGCAGTCACCGCGACGACCATAACGACCGTCAGCGACGAGAAGAAGACGCCGACAAGGCCGCGAATGAAGGCGAGCGGAAGCAGCACCACTACAGTCGTGAGGGTGGAGGCGATCATCGCGGACTGCACTTCGCCGGTTCCGACGATGCTCGCGACACTCTTCCGCGCTCCCTTTTCAAGGTGGTAGACGATCTGGTCGGTGGCCACGATGCAGTTGTCCACGACCATGCCGCTCGCCATCGCGAGCGCGGAGAGCGTGAAAATGTTGATCGTGTAGTCCATCTCCCCCATAAAAATGAAGGTGATGACGAGAGAAAAGGGGATGGCGGCGCAGACGATGAGCGAGGCGGAAAACCTCTTCAAAAAGATCCATGTCACGGCGATAACGAGGACAATACCCGCAATAAGCGACTGCGACAGGTTGTTTATGGAGTTCAGTATGAACTCGGAGGTGTTCATGCCGATATGATAGTCGACATCCGCGGGAAACTCCTTTTCCTTCAGCTCTTCCAGCCGCGCGAGCACCGCACGGCTCACCTCGACGGTGTTGGCGTCGCTCGTCTTGAGAACCGCCATGATAACGGCGCGCTCGTCGAAATGGTACCCTTGAATGTCGGGATCTTTGTAGGTATCCACAACCTCCGCCACGTCGTTCAAATGAACGAGCACGCCTCCCGCCGCTCCGACGACTGTTTTGCCTATCTCGTCGACGGAGGAAAAGCGTCCGGGAACGCGGATGTAATACTCCGTCGCCCCTTCTTTCAAAGAGCCGGCGGGAATATCGAGGTTCTCCCTCTCGACGGCGGCGATGATGGAGTTCATGGGGATGCTGAACCCCTCCAGCTTCTCCGCGTCGATACGTATCTGAATCTCCCTCTGGTCGCCTCCGTAGACAAGCACCTGCCCCACTCCGGGGATGCGGGAGATATTCTCGACGACCACACTCTGCGCAAAGTGATGCAGCCCTTCAAAAGAGCGCTTCGCTGTGAGCGAGAGCGTGAGGAAGGGGATTGTCCCCGAGGTGATGCGCAGCAAAATCGGTTCTTCGGCGTCGGAGGGGAGGTCGCGCTTCGCGAAGTTTACGGAATCCCGTATATCGCCCATCTTGACGTCGAGATCCTCTCCCCACTTGAACTGAACGGTGACCACGGAGATGTTGTCCATCGACTTGGAGAATATTTTATCCACGCCTTCGATGAGCGAGAGCGAATCCTCCAGCCTCTTCGAGACGCTCTGCTCCACGTCGCCCGCGGAAGCGCCCGGCCAGGTGGTGAGGATGTTCACCACGGGAGGCTCGATTTTGGGGAGCAGATCGAGCTTCAACCCGATGAAGACGATGCCGCCCAGCAATAACGCCGCAAGAAAGACCATCAGCATGGTCGTCTTGCGTTTGCCTGAAAGCTCGGGGAGGTTCATTGATCCGTCACCTTCACCTGGACGCCGTCGCGGATCTTCTCGGAACGCGTGGCGACTATTTTTTCGTCGGGCTCGAGCCCGCTCAGAATCTCCACCAGTCCGCCTTTCTCGGCGCCCGTCGAAATTTTACGCAAGATCGCTACGTCTCCGGAGACGACGAAACAGATGCTCTCACCCGAACCGGACAAGCGTCCTACCGCTTCAAGCGGCACGGCGTACCCTTGGCGTTCGCCCAACTTGAGCGAGACGCGGGCGAACATGCCGGGCTTGATGCGGCCTCCCGAGGGAAGCAGCACTTCCACTTTTCCCGTGCGCGTCCCGGGATCGAGAGCGGGTGCGATACGCAGGACGACTCCTTCAAAGCGCTCCCCGGGGAATGCGTCAAGAGTGACGAAGACCTTCTGACCGACCCGTACCGACGGGTAGGAACGCTCGGGTACGCCTCCGGTAATCGTCACGTTCTCCTGCCGGGAGATGATAAAGGCGGGCAACTGGGAAACCGTATCTCCGGGGTCGACCGTCCGCGAGAGGACGATACCGGAAACAGGCGCCTCCAGCGTATGATAGCCGAGCATGATCCGCAGCTGATTCAACCCCGCCCGAGCTTCCTCCACCTGGCGGGCCGCGACCTTCGCCTCGCCATCCATCCTCTCGTACTGCTGTCTGCTCACGACGTTCTCCTGAAAAAGCGCGGCGATCCTTTTGGAGTCCGCTCCGATTGTCGAAGCGTACGTCCGCGCCTTTCCCAGCGCAGCCTCGGCCTGCGCGATCTGCTGACGCAGAAGGCTGTCGTCGACCTCGGCGAGTTTTTGCCCCTGCTTCACGTAATCCCCTTCATTCACATGCACCCGAAGCACCGTGCGCCCGGGAACCTTGCTCACAACGGCCGCAGTTTCCTCCGGCTCGACGTTCGCAGCAAAGGAAACAGTTTCCTCGAAGGTCGTAGGAAGAGGAGAAAGGGTTCGTACCGGAATGACCTCCGTCACCGGAACTACCGTCATCGTCGAAGCGGTCTCGTGCCGCCGGTAGAGTATAAGGCCGCCGAAGAGAGCGAAAAAGAGTATGAAAACCGCGTATTTTTTCATTTCGGCCGATCCTCCGTTTTTCCGTCGCTTCCGATGACGCCCATAGCGTACTCCATCTCCGCCCTCGCCTTGAGCGAGTCATAGACGCTCTCCACAAGTTGGTTCCGGGCATTGGAGAGGGCAACGCGCGCATCGAGCACATCGATATTCGTTCCCACCTGTGCCGTGTAGCGGCGCAGCGCCATTCTGTAGTCCTCCTCCGCGCTCTCGACCATCGTCCGCCCCGTGCTGATCCGCTGGAGCGACGATTCACAGTTCAGCCGGGCGACGGAGATCTCAAGTTCGATCTGCCGCTTCATATCCTCCATCCTAAAGAGAAACTCTTCCGCGGCCGCCCTGGCCTCGCGGGCTCTGGCGGACGAAGCGCCTCCGTCGAAAAAGCTCCAGGAGGCCAGCAAAGTTACCTTCCAGTCGTTCTGTTTCTGCGGAAAAAACTCATCGTCCGCCGCATAAACTTCTCCCACAAGCGCGATCTGCGGTCCTCCCTGCGCGTTCGCCGCTTGTGACGCAAGCGACGCCGAGCGCGCCGCCAGGTCGAGCGCTTCCATCTCCGGACGACGGGCAAGACCGGCCGAAACGGCGTCCTGCGGCATTGAATACACTTCCGGACGCTCTTCGTGCGGCGGAAGATCGAACGCGCCGTAAAGCTGGACGCCCACTGCTCGTTCCAGCGCCTTCCACCCTACGGCAACGGCGTTCTCCGCCCGTATGCGGTTCAGTTCAGCCTCAGAGACGGAGACCTGCACCCGAAGTACTTCGTTCTTCGCCGTCATCCCGTTCCTGTAGAGCGCCTCGACGTGCTGGAGATGCTCCTTTGTAAGCGCGAGCACATCCTCCGCAACGCTCAGTTTCCCCTCGGCACGCCGAAGGTCGTACCATGCCGCCGTCACGCTCCAGTCGACAGCCTGCCGCGTACGCTTCTCTTGCGCTTCCACTCCGGAGAGGGCTACTTTTTTCGACTCCGTATTCAGCCGGACGGCTCCCCCGCTGTAGAGCAGCCAGTTCAGCGTGAGCGCCGCCTTCCAGGTGCTCTCGAAACCAGCTTTTGCGTACCCTGCCGGAACAACGGGGTAGCGAGGTTCGTTCTGCACTTCCTGATAGAGAAGCGACACGCCAAGCTGCGGCAGCGACGCCGCCGACGCCTGGTCCAGCCGCGCACGCGCCTGCGTGATTCTCTCCCCGGACGCGGAGATGAGCGGGTTGTTGCGGTCCGCCATTTCAAGCGCTTTTTCCAGGGTCAGCAACGACTTCCCTGACGCCCACGCGGAACGTCCGAGAAAGATCACCGCGAGAGAAAGCCCGAAGAGCAGGAGCATCATCGACATCCTACGATTCATGAGAAATCCCTCCAAAGACGCATCCGATAAGAAAACGCCAACTTTTCTTCGCCTCGTCCCTGCTCACCGTCAGTTCAAGGTTCATGATCAGCCCGTGAAGAATACTCACGAACATACTCACCAGATCTCTGTGCGAAAGTGCGTGCATCCGCAGAGAATCGCCCGGAAAGAGCTGTTCAAAGACGACGAGTACATCTTCGGTGATGGAACTCCGAAGGGACGCGACGAACTCGACCATCTCCGCACTTCCCCGCATTGCTTCAAGCATGAGGTGCACGAAGAGCAAACGGCAGAGGGCGTCGTCGGCAAGCATATCAATGAGGCGCTCTCCTCTCGTCATGAAAAACTCCGTCGGTTGCAGAGTGCATACGGGCATCTCCAAAGGGAGTACGATCCCCTTTATTCGATCCGCTTCCTCCGAAAGCACCGCCGTGTACATCTCCCATTTTCCCGGGAAGTGCCAGTAGATCGCTCCCTTGCTCAATCCCGTTGTTTTGACGATAGAATCCATACTCGTTCCATAGTACCCCTTCAGGGCAAAACCTTCCCTGGCGGCGCACAGAATGCTCTTGCGCGCATCCCGCAGATCTCCCGCCATACAACCACCTCCCGACCGTTCGGTATGCCAGAGTATATAACAGACCGAACGGTCGGTCAATATGAGGAGACGAAAAAAGCGGGCCCCGAAAGGCCCGCGGAATAACTTTGAAAACCGATTAACGCTTCGAGAACTGGCGAAGTCCCCGGGCGCCCTTCTGGCCGAACTTTTTCCGTTCAACCATGCGAGGATCGCGCGTGAGAAAACCGCTCTTCTTCAATACGGGGCGAAGCTCGGGATTGAGCTTCAGAAGCGCGCGGGCAACACCGAGACGAACCGCGCCGGCCTGGCCTGTAAGCCCGCCGCCGGAGGCGCGCACAAACACGTCGATCTTGCCGTCCATACCGACGGCTTTCAACGGCTGCATCGCGCTGATCTGCCAGCATTCTCTCGGGAAGTAGTCTCCGACTTCCCGCTCATTCACCTTGAAGGTTCCGTCGCCCGGGCGAATGCGGACGCGGGCAAGAGCGCACTTTCTTCTTCCGGTTCCCCAGAAATATGTTGTATTCTGCATAAACGTCTTCCTCCTCTTCCCGATTACACTTCAAGGGGCACGGGCTGCTGCGCCGAATGAGGATGCTCGGCTCCCGCATACACCTTGAGTTTACGGTAGAACTTCAACTTGTTCCTGGGAAGCATTCCCTTGACTACCCGCTCCATGAGCTGCGCAGGCTTCCTCTCCATCATCTCGCCGTAGGTTGCCGAACGGAAGCCGCCAAGCCACCCGGTATAGTGATGGACGGTGCTCTTCAGGCGCTTGTTGCCCGTCAGTTTGGCCTTTTCTGCATTGATGATGATGACAAAATCCCCTGTATCGACATGCGGCGTGTAGGTGGGTTTGTTCTTTCCCATCAGAACCTTGGCCACCTGGGATGCAATCCGGCCAAGAGGCTTATCTGTGGCGTCTACGATGTACCACTTTCGCTCCACCTTTTCTTTGGTGGCCATATAGGTGCGGTTACCCAACATGGTATTTCCTCCTTCAAAAGCTTCTTTTACAATTCAGGCGGTTCTTTGATCTATGTAAAAATCATCTCTTCTTCAACGAATGAAAAACGCTTTCCGGGGGAAACGTGGCTGGGGTCTCCCAGGGCGCATCTTTTCATCGAAGAAGGAGCGATCTGGACAAAAATACCGTACTTCCGGCTGAAACCAGAAATCCGATTTACACCACGCGCGTCAGCCGCGGATTGTCCATTCGTCCGGGCAGTCTGCCGCGCTTCGCTACCGGCTCGCCGTCAATCTCCTTGATATCCATCGTCATATCGATAGGGTCGGCATGAGATATATAACTTCCTACGCCGAAGGAGTCAGCGCCCGCCTGGTCAAGCTCGCGTATACGCTCCGGAGAGAGACCGCCGGAAGCGATGATACGCACATTGGAGAATCCGGCCATATCGAGCCTGTATCGAATCTCCCTGACAAGATCGGGCGTAACGCCCCCCCGTTCTCCGGGGGTATCGAGGCGGATACCGCTCAGTTTATCGCCCAAGGCTCGGGAAACACGGAGCGACTCCTCGGCCTCGTCCTTGAAGGTATCCACGAGAACAATCCTCGGATCTCCGGAGGGCATCACCGCATCGTACGCCATCGCCAAGTCGACTGTATCGCCCATTATGAGGACTGCCGCGTGCGGCACTGTGCCCACAGGTTCGATACCGGCGAGCTTCGCGCCCAGAATACAGCTTGCACCGGAACATCCGCCCACGCGCACCGCTGTACGTTCCATCACGGGCGCAATCGAAGGATGGACATGACGAGCCCCGAAACAGAGCACCGGTTTTCCCCGGGCCGCTTCGACACACGCTTTCGCAGCTGTCGCCCATGCGGAGGCGCTCGCCAGCATTCCAAGGAGAACGGTTTCGTACGTTCCGAAGAGCTCGTACGAGCCCTGTATCCGCATGAGGGTCTCTTTCGGTCCGAAGGGGTCTCCCTCGCGGAGGGATTCCACGGCGAGATCCTTCCCTTTGAGGAGCAAAAGCGCCTCGTCAAGCCCGGCGAAGACGCCGTTCTTTCGTGCGAAGATCTCCGCGGTGACATCCGTGGACAGTTTTCCGCTCTTCCGGAGAACATCCCGAGTCTTTACAAAATAGACGTCGGTCGTGCATCCGCCCAGGATTTCCTCGTGTGTGGCGGAATACAAACGTCCTCCTTCAGGACGGAAGTCACGGACGTCGGAAAAACTTTCCATCACCGGACACACCGGACAGGATTGCCCTCTGCTGCGGGATTCCATGGGCTTCTCTTACAGAAGAACCAGGACGATCGAAGTTACCATGAAGATTGCAGTCAAAATCACGGTGACCTTGGAAAGCCCCGTGAAACGCTGCCACTGACTTCCGCCCATGTCTGCCTGGGTACCTCCGCCGAAAATACCGGAGAAACCGCCCTGCTTTCTCTGCTGCAGAAGGATGGCTCCGGACAGAGCTATGCAGAGAAGAATGTGGACGATACCAAGAAACGTCTTCAAGTCGTGCACCTCCTAAAAAAATGGGAACCAAATCCAAACGAAAAGCTATTCTACCACACAATTCCCTGAAAGGATATCCATCAATCGATATCCTGCCACTGCCCGGTGAGAAATTTTTCTTTTCACCTCGTCCGGCAATTCGCCGAAGGTCCGGTCGTACCCGGAGGGCGAAAAGACCGGGTCGTAGCCGAACCCGCGATCTCCCGCGGGAGCTTCTCCGAGCGTTCCGGGACAGACGCCCTCGGTCACGATGCAGCTGCCGGAGGGGAAATAGAGCGCAAAGGCCGCCACATACCGCGCATAGCGGTCCGCCACGCCGCGCATACGTCCGAGAATCGTTTCTATTCTCTCGCCGTCAGTCGGTGCGACGCGGGCTGAGAAAATACCCGGTTCCCAGTTCAACGCCCGGACTTCCATGCCGCTGTCGTCGGCCAGCGCGGGCATTCCGGATGCAACCGCATATGCCTTCGCTTTGAGAAAGGCGTTGCTCTCGTAGCTGCTCCCCGTTTCCTCGACGTCAAGGACGACGATGTCGGGTCCGTAGAGAATGTCGATATTGAGCGGAGCGAAAAGATCAACCACTTCGACATACTTGCCTCTGTTGCCGCTTGCGAAGAGGAGGCGTTCCAGTCCGGGAGCTCTCATGTGCGAAGCGTCATCCTCTCGGGAGACGCCACGGCACGCTGAGGTCGACGGGCGCGCCGCCCTTCTGCTCCTTGCCGTCGACGAGGAAGCGCACTTGAACGATCGGCGAAAAGTTTTCGTTCATCGTCCGCACTACAGAGGTGATGAGGAGCGCGCTCCCCTGCTCTCCCTGCGCTTTGAGCAGCGAAAGAAAGTGTGCGTTGAAGTTGAGAAAGAGCGTATCGCCCGAGCGGAAGAGGTTGAGCAGCTTGACGTCGGAGGCTCCCTTTCCCGAAACCGTCGACAGTATCTTCCCTATCACCTGGCGGATGTCGTCCTCCATGATACCGGAGAGCACCTCCGCCTTCTCGGACGAGATCGTCCCGTCTTTCGGATAGTACAGCGTAAACTCCACCTTGCGGGCGTTCAGGCGGATCTCTTTGGGCGCCTCGTTCAGTATTTTTTCGGCTTCTCCGCGGTTCGCCGCTACATCCTCTCTTTGGAGGATATCCTGGCGGTTGAGCATGCGCAACGCGACGGAGGTGCCCACATACCCCGCTGCAAAACAGAAAACCAGTACGCCGGTCCACGCAATCAGTCGGATGAAGAGCGGCGCCTTCCGTCCGCCTTCTCTGTTTGCGGCGGATCGCCTCGAGGAACGGGGAGCCTCATCCCTCCGCACTTCGAAACCGTCTTCGAAATCATCATACTTTCTCCCCATCAAATGATCGTCCTCCTTGGATCAGTTCTTTTTCAGATATTCCCGTATCCCGCCTGCGAGAGCATCCGCCATCTTCCGTTGATAGGATTTGTCGGCGAGAAGCTTCGCCTCCTGCCTGTCCGTCAAAAAGCCCAGTTCGACGAGCACGGCGGGCATCGCCGCCCCCCTGAGCACGTAGAACGGCGCCTGGGCTACACGGCGCATCTTGAGTCCTCCCGCTTTTCCGCCGTTGAAGAGATACTCGGCAAACCCGGTGCTCTCGCTTATCTTCGCATTCTGCTGCATGTTTCCGAGGATGGCCAGAAGCGTCTGGGTCCGTTTGTCCGCGGCCTTCGTCGAATCGCCGTTGTCCTCGGCCAACTCCCTGTTTTCGAAGCGGGCAAGCTCCATCGCGTCCTTGTCCGTCGGAAGCGCCATCAGATAAATCTCCATGCCGGTTGCGCTTTTCCCCGGAGGAAGCGCATTTCCGTGGATACTGATGAAGAGATCGGCGTTCATAGTGTTCGCAATCTCCGTGCGGCGGCGCAGGGTAAGGTAGATATCCGAGTCGCGCGTCAGCCGCGCGTCTATCCCGAACTCCTTCAAACGAGCGACAATCATCCTGGAGACCGAGAGATTGAGATCCTTTTCCCGGATTTTATTCGCTACGGCGCCGGGGTCTTTTCCCCCATGCCCTGCGTCGACGACGACAATCCGCTTTCCTGTCCGGGAAGGAGAGCGGGGCGTTTCCACGGTCGAAGGTGGCAAGGGAGAGAGCGTCGGGAAAGGAGTAGGCCGGGGGGCGTGCACAACGACCGGAGGGACTACCGGCGCTCCCGATGCGGCGCTTCGTCTGAAGTCGATGACAAGTCTCTTCGGAGCTTCCAGAGAGAGGATCTCGTGGACGACAAGCGAGGAAGCGAAGTCGATCATCAGCCGGTCGCCGAAGTTCATCGCACCCGCGTTCACTTCCCGGTAAGGGGAAGGAATTCCGGGAACGGGCCAGGGCCCTGAAGAGAAGAAGACCTTCACGCTGCCGGCGCCGCGCTGGACTTCAGGTTCGCCGGTCCCTTCAAGGTCCAGTACAACCCTGATCTTGTCGTCGTCAATCCCCCAGCGGACCCCTTTCAGAAGAGGACGGGCTGAAGACGGGGCGGAGACGGCAGACGCGTCGCGAACGGGGGAAGAGGGAGTTTTCGTCGGCTCGGGGGGCGTTACGAGAGGAGCGGGCGCTCCGTCGCTTACTTCAGTTCCCCAGCGCAGCGAGACGTTTTTCCCGGACCGGGAGAGAAGAGAGTGAAAAAGCTTGAGCGCCGAGCCGCTTTCCAAAAACCACTGACCGTTTCGCTGAACGCACGAAGCGGCCAGCGGAACCAGCTCCACGTCCAGCCATGCTGCTGAGGCGCCCGATACGAGCTGTATCTTGTTTCTCCCCGCCGTCACGACGAGCGTATCATCCTTTGCAACGGCCGGCAACTCCAGAAGCGATGCCATGTCCGTTGCGGAGACGAGGGAAAACGCGCCCTGCTGCAAGGAGTTGACATTCCCCAGACACTGATTGCCCGAAAAGAGCTGCAACGCGCTCTCCGCCTCCGCCGGAAAGAACATGGCGAAAAGGAACAGGAGAAGCAACAGGACTTTACGTTCCGGCAGCCGTAACATCACGAATCACCAGAGAACAGGAGCCGATGCTCCCGAAAAACTTAAAATCGTTGCCGACGAGATCGATTGAGCGCAGTACATCCTTGAGGTTTCCGGCAACCGTCATCCCCGCTACAGGTTCCGAAAGCGTTCCGTCCTTGATACGCACGCCTTTGATCCCAAGCGAAAAATCACCGCTCACGGGATTCATCGTATGCAGCCCGAGCAGCTCGGTCACCATGATACCGCTCCCCACCTGGAGCAAAAGATCCTGAGGAGTCCACTTTCCCGGAAGAAGGAAGAGATTCGAGCAATCCACATCGGGCGTCCCGGAGACGGAGCGCGCGGCGTTTCCCGTAGACGCAACCCCATCGATTCGCGCATACTTCAGGTTGTAGAGCCACGATTCGACAACTCCCCCGGAGAGGAGACAGGTCCTAGAGCACGGAATGCCTTCTCCGTCGAACGGGGCGGCGCCGATTCCTCCTTTGAGCGTACCGTCGTCGACGAGGGTAAGCGCCGGGGAGGCGATCTTTTCGCCGAGCTTGCCCTTCAGGAACGACTTGTTCTTATGAATGTTGGAGGCGAGAAAGAGCTCGCCGAGCACTTCGACGAATGACGCGGAAGACTCGGGATCAAGGAGCAGATCGTACTTCCCTGTGGGCAGCGGCTCGCCGCCGAGCACCATGGCGGTACGCCTGACAGCCTCCAGAGCTGTCGCACGGGGCTGCAGAGACGCAAGAAACCGGCTTTCGTCCCCGTATCCGCCCATCTCCATCTCGTCGCCGGATGAAAGGATGACAGAGACGCCGCATCCTGCGCTTGCCCCTTCGTACCACATCATCGACCCTGTCGAAGAGGCGTAGAGCACCTCTCCGGCTCCGTCGCCCCAGGAAGCGCTGCGGACGGAGACCACCCGGGGATCGGCGCTCCTTGCGGTCTCCCACATCTCGCGGCAGAACGCCATTCGATCCGAGGAAGAGAGGTTCAGTACCGCTTCATCAGTGAGAGCGAGATCCTCCGTGCATGCAGGGATCGGGTCGGACAATGCGACGAACGCATCCGGCTCCGAGGACATGCAGTTGGAGAAACTCCATTCCACCACTTCTTCAAGAAGATTCCGGTCGAGAGAGTTGACATGCGCGACGCCCTGCCGCCCTGCCGAATCGAGCGTACGAAGACCTATCCCGAGGGAAAAACCGGAGGATATTTTTTCGGGCTCTCCGTCGAGCAGAGAAAGGGAGTGGCCGGAATTGAAGGTATACAGCACGTCCGCCGCCGACGCCCCCCTCTTTACTGCTCTTTCGATCAGGAAGGAGGCGGCAGATTCGGCCGCCGTCCTCTCCGGAAACTTTTTCACGAAGCAGCAGCCTCCTCGAGGATGATCGCCGCGGCCCGGGTTACCTGTTCTCTCGACACGTCGAGATGCGTCACAAGGCGGAAACGGTTCTCCGCAACGCCGTTGAACAGGACGCCTCTGTCGGCGCAGCGGAGATGCAGATCGGCGCACGCGCCATCGGGAACGGCGCAGTACACCATGTTCGTCGGTTTCTCATTGTGCTCGACCTTGACGACGGTTCCCTCGGAGAGAAGATGCGCGAGCAGATCGGCATTCTCGTGATCCTCCCGGAGACGTTCGATATTATGCTCCAGCGCGTACAGACCGGCGGCAGCAAGAATGCCGGACTGCCGCAGTCCGCCGCCAAGACGTTTCCTCCAATGGCGGGCGGCGTCGACAAAGCTGCGCCTCCCGCACAGAAGGCTTCCGACCGGTGCGCCAAGCCCCTTTGAGATGCAGAACTGAAGCGAATCCACGCTTTCCGCGTACTTCTTCACAGAACAGCTCCATGCCGTGGATGCGTTGAAGATCCTCGCTCCGTCGATATGCACGGAGAGACCGAGACGATGGGCTTCCTGCGCCGAAGACTGCACGGCCTCGGGAGAGAGCGCCAGTCCTCCTCTGCGGTTATGCGTGTTCTCAAGGCAGAGCAGCCTGGCGGGGGCGAAGTGAACATTCGACGGACGACAGTGTGCGCGCACTTCCTCCGGAGAGATCACCCCCGAGCTGTCGTCCGCAACCAGCGGAACGACGGAGCCGAGAGCGGCCAGACCGCCGCCTTCATAATTCAGTATGTGGCAATCCGCGCCGAGAATCGCGCCGTCCCCTCTGCCGCAGTGCGTGAGCACCGCCACCAGGTTCCCCATGGTTCCTGAGGGCAGAAACAGGGCGGCCTCCATGCCGGTGAGCGCGGCGGCCGTCTCCTCCAGGCGATTGACGGTGGGATCTTCGCCATAGACGTCATCGCCGACTTCAGCAGCATACATAGCCTTCCGCATCTCCTCCGAAGGCTTCGTTACAGTATCGCTTTTAAGATCAACTGGAAACATGTGTCCAATTCCTCCTTTAAACCAGAGCGTTCACGAATATGCCGTGTGGCAATTACATTCTCAAATCAACATTATACAAAAGCTCCGGCTGATATAATACCATCAAAAGAGCGAATTCCGGAGGGTAGTTCCCGCCGAAATTCGCCCGCAGCTTCATCGAAGCCCCTGCAAGCAGGACGTTACAGAGAAACGCCCAGCCTCGCCCAAGGGAGGAAATCCTCCGCAACCGCCACGCCCATCATGGCGGACGGACGGTTGGCGCCGTGGAAATCGTTGCCCGCCGTCGGGAAGAGAGAAAATTCCGCTGCAAGTGAAAGGTAGCGGAAGATCTGCTCCGCGGAAGCCCGCGAGGAGACGCATTCAATTCCCCACAATCCGGCGTCCTTGAGCATCCGGACGATCTCCCGGAGTTCCGAAAGATCGCCGGTAGTCTGCGCGGGGTGCGCGAGAACGGCGAGCCCTCCCGCATCGGCGATCATCCGGATGCAGTCCTCCGGCGAAAGACGATAGCGTTCCACATACGCCGGAGAGGATGTGTTCAGGTAACGTGCGAAGGCAGAAACAATGTCCTGAGCGTATCCTTTTCGCACAAGCACTCTTGCCATGTGGGGGCGCGCGACGACATCGCCGCCCGCCTCCAGGGCAACCTCATCCAGAGTAATGTCGAGCCCCATCCTCCTCAGATTCTCGCACATCGCGGCATTCCGCTCGTCCCTTCCCCGACGCACTTCCTCAAGCATTTTTTTCATGCCCATGGAAGGCGTATTCCCCTGCGCGGAAGCGGAAGATGCGCTCCCTGCGCGGCGAAGATCCAATCGATACCCCAGGATGTGGACGGTACGCGCATGGTCGGCCGAGAGTTCTATTCCTGGAATACCGGCCATGTTCCATCGCGCGCACGCCGCCATGAACGAAGGGAGCCCGTCGACCGTATCGTGATCGGTCAGACTCATGACGGTCACGCCTTTACTTCTGCCGTGGGCCACGAGGGCTTCCGGCGTCATCGAGCCGTCCGAGAAGGTGCTGTGGAGATGCAGGTCGATACGGATCATACGGCCCCGACTCACCCGTTGAATGCTTCTTCGTCGAGAATCTGGTCGATGTCGAACAGGGCAGCAAGATCGAGCAGCACGATCAGACGCCCGTCTTCATGCTTCGCCACACCGAGGAGATACTTCTTGTCCATGGTAGTGTTGAGCTTGGCGGCGGACTCGATCTGACTGTCGTAGATAGTGCATACTTCCCGCACGGAGTCCACAATGATGCCGAAGAGGATTTCGTTCCAGGAGACCACGACGATCCTTGCTTCCTCAGTCAGTTCCTTCTGCATCATGCCGATCTTCAGCTCCATGTCGAAGACCGGAACGATGGATCCCCGCAAGTTGATAACGCCCCGGATATAGTCGGGAGAGTTGGGAACTCTCGTGATAAACGGGGGAACCCGGACTATCTCCCTGACGTACGTCACATCAAGACCAAAGTCTTCCTCATACAGAGCGAACACAAGCGTGATACGCTCCGTTCCTCTGCTTTCCACCTCACGGGCTTTCAAATCCTGTGTTTCTTTAGTCGCAAGCGTCGGATTCATTTTCTTTCCCCTCCCGGTAGAATCTCTCTCGAATATATCATGAGTATATCCACTGTTCTCTGTGCAGCTCCGCACCGTCAAGCGTGAAGATGACGACGCCGTCTTCGTCGATGAGTGCGGCGCTGGCGGGATCCCTCCCCCTCGGAAGAGACGCGGAACCGGGGTTGACAAAAAGGGTCCCTTCCTCGCGCACCACGGAGGCAACGTGCGTATGTCCGTACACCGCAAGGTCGACCCTGCTTCGCAACGCAAGACTCCGGAACTGCTCGAAAGCGTTTCCATGCGCCATAAGGATACTTTTCCCGTTCCACCATACAAAGGCGTACGGCGAAAGAATGGGCCGGTGCAACAACTTTTCATCCTCGGGATAATCGCAGTTTCCCCGCGAAATTATAACAGGAAACGGCGCGGTGCGAATCATCCCGGCCAATCCGGTATCGACATCCGAAGAGAGCACATCGCCTGCATGCAGGACAGCGTCAAGAGAATTACCCCACAGCAAGGATGCCTTCATCCAGGCATCTTCATGCCCATGCGTGTCCGACAGCAGACCAAGCCGACGTTTCATTATCCGGTTCCCCTCCTGACAACGGGATGTTCCCCAATACGGCAAAGTGTACTAAAATGGAGAGGAACAAAAGCCCCGATACTCATTTATTGTAGCATGCTCCGGGCTTTTTCATCGCTTGCGGAGAGAGTATGAAAAAATACAAAAGGAGCGTATCCCATGACTGAAGAACGTAATGAACACAAGCTTATTCAAGAGGTGAAGAGGCTTCTGGACTCCGAAGGGCTGGTAACCGCCCGTCTGGTGGAGTCTGTCACCCGCACCGCGCAGATGGCCTCGACAACAGTGCCTGAGATACAGGATCTCTTTTCCCAGTGGCTCTCGCTCATCGGAGGAGAAGTCGCACGCATGGCGGCTTCCTCGCCGGAAATGGACATCGCATCCACGGCGAACAGGATCGGCATCGAGGAGTCTTCCCTTCTCTCCCTTTTATTGATGCTCCAGAGAGAGGGCGCACTCTCGATAGAATCGGTTCGTATCGGCAAGGGAAAAGGCAAGAACAGCGAGATTTGTTCGTGCCTTATGGGAACAGAAGAGGACGCATGACGACCGACCTGGAACTCCTTTCAAAAAAAGCCCGAAGACAGGCCGCCATGGCTGAAGCCGGCCTGCTTCCCCACCCCGGGCAGGAAGAGCTTTTGCAGCGGATAGAATACGTGTTTATCACCCCTGCCCCTGAGGAGGCCGCGCTGCTCAATGCGTGCAGGGCGGCCTCTGCGAACATGCTCGCGTCCATCTGTATTCCCTCCCCCTGGATCGGAAAGGCCAGTCAGGTTCTTCTTGAGAGCAAGACTGCGCTTTCCGGCGTTGTAGCCTTCCCCTTCGGGTTTTCCCCGGTCGAAGCGAAGAAAATCGAGGCGTTCGCGGCGGCGGCGGCTGGAGCACAGGAGATTCAAGTATCTCTTTCACCGCACACGCTGAAGATACACGACCGGAACGGACTCAGAAGAGAGATGGAGGAGCTCCGCTCCGCCCTTGTCAAGAGCGAACTGACGTTCATCATCGAGACTTCGCTGCTCTCGGATGAGGAGATCATTACTATTGTCAGGGCGGCGGAGCTTGCGAGGGCGGAAAGGGTAAAAGGAGGATCCGGTTTTTGGGGAGCAACGTCGCTCCATGGAGCCGCTATCCTGAGATGCGCGGCCCCGGACTGGATGGGCGTGACTGCCGTGCTCGAAGCCGAAAATGCAAAAAATGCGCTGCCGCTTCTTGCCGCAGGAGCGGATCGTATCGCCACATCCGAACCGCAAGACTTGCCGGGATTTGAGGATATCTCCCGGCAAGAAGAAACGCCGCAAAGTCTTTAAAGGCACATATACGCAGGAAGCCGTCCCGAGGTTTAACTCTGGACGGCTTCCTGCGTTTTTTCAAAAGGATTTCCGGCGGCGACCTGCTCTCCCACGGATAGCCTCCGCAGTACCATCGGCGCTGGAGGGCTTGACTGCCGGGTTCGGCATGGAACCGGGTATGACACCTCCGCTGTGACCACCGAAAATCCAATCTATA
>JAHDKR010000031.1 GCA_018436785.1 Synergistaceae bacterium
ACTAGACGTTTGTCTATTGAAACCATTACTACAAATCCTTGAGTAGTATTATCCGCCTGACTATCACTAACGTTCACATAGGCATAAAGCTCTTCATTTGCCACGAACAACTCGTAGTCATCAGCGGCCGAGAATTCCTTCGGTCTCTCAATTACATTTATGGATCTCACAGGAGAAATGTCGTTGAGTATTTCTTCAAACATACTGTCGATGAACTCCTGGTTTTCACTTTCAAATGCATTGAACATAGCATTCCATTGAAAATAACCGATGGACAGAGTTGTTAGAAGAGCGTCAACGGCCTTCTGGTAGATGTCCGAGTAAACTCTTTGGGTGTATGCGACTGTTTCGGACTGGAAAACATGAAACGGCAAGAACATGAGCGAGAACATAATGAGAAAGACAACGAAGACTAATTTGGGTCCGGCGAACCTCAGTTCCGAAAATCCTTTCATAAAACTCCTCCTAATCCCACACTCCCAGATCACTTCTGTTTCATTCTATTGGTTAAATCAAAAATATTATACTAATTACTATATCATACGAATATTCAATTCTAGCGTTGCCTGTAAGATCCATAGCCTCATCTGGATTGTAAAAAGTAACTTATCAAGGAATAGATAATTTGTTTTTTTGCGTAACATACTGCAGAAAGATTTTGCATCGCTTTCTTCTTGGAGGAATAGGCAATGCGATAGAGGTTAGAGACAACAACCCACCCAGCTAAGTCAAGAATGTCCAGTAGGAGACAAACCCGAAAGCTGATACACTTCATCGACAGGAGCGTGCCGCCACCTCTCTCAGGGGGACTCAAGATCGGAAGCATCAGGAGCTGACCAGATAGGAGACTGGCCGCACGAATTGGTACTGGCAAAGTCAAAATCTTCGCCAATTGCATATGGCTGCCGCAGTCGACTGGATATTGCTTTAAGTCTTCTACATAATGAAAAATCTCCCTTTCGGGAGATCCTTCACGGGAATTTGAGTACATCACAAGGTTTCGACAGTGGCAGCCCCACGGCAAGGACAACCTCTCCGTGAAAGGACGGATAAAACGGACTGTTTATCCATCGGCTTTTTAAGCATTACTTTCGACAATTCTTATATATCCATCAGGGAAAACATCGACTCTCTCGATAAGATTATGAATGGCTTCATCTAATTTGTAGCAATCTCCGGAATCCAGATTGTTCTTTATATTCTCCCATTTTTCCTTCAGCTCATGAGCAGTCACAAAATGCTGCTTCTCAGGATTCTCTAGATAGTTGAGTTCGTTCTGAATGGATTCTCTCTTTTCTTTGATTCTGGAGGCCTCTTCCTTCAACAGTAAAATTTCCACACCACTCTTAATTGCTTCAACGAGGTTTGCTTCTTGAGCTTGCACTTCAAACAATTGCTTCTTCAGATATTCGATCCTCTTTCCTCTGATTTTATCTTCTCTGACAGCTCTTCGGTTCATCTCCTGGGCAATCTCTTCATAGTCTGCATTGTCCATGTCACCGAACATTTCGTGCCGGATATAGTCGATAACGAACTTTTCAACCTTACTTTTAGCAACGCCCACATATCTAACAGGTTTGTGGTTTTTCCACGCGCTGCATACATAACTTGTTTTCTTCGAGCCGTTCCCGACCAGAGAAGCGCCGCAATCGCCGCATTTGATGAGCCCGGTTAGCAGATAGAAGTGTACTCTAGGGGACCAGGAGTGTTTGGAGAATCGCTCCTGAACTTTCTCCCACAGCTCTCTGGAGATAATAGCATCGATCGCGTTTTCAACTACGAGAGTGTCCTTCCTATTTATGTGATGGTATCTCTTGGATCCCTTTCCGTAGATTATGGAACCTATGTATTTCTCGTTGTGTAAAATGTCCCAGATGGCAGTCTTTGACCAGGGTTTTCCTTTCCGGTTGAGGATCTTCCTATCTGCAAAAAACTCACAGATGAAGTTAATGCTCTTTCCCTGGGCGAAGAGAGCGAATATCTCATGGACCACAGGAGCTTCTTGTTCATCAACTTCCAGGACTTTCCTACTCTTTCCCTCTTTATCTTTGACCTCAACAGCTTTCAAACCGTACGGAGGATTGCCGCCCATCCAGTAACCCATACTGGCATAGTTTTTCATCCTGACTTTTGTTTTCTCGACTATCCTGTCCCGCTCTGCTCCAGAGAGTATGAGTTTCATGCCTCTATAAACTTTGCCCATATATGTGGACGTGTCAACAAGGTCTCTTACGGCTATCACTCTGACTCCGGTCTTCTCCTCGAGATCCTGTATGAAAACTTCTCCCCTGGCACCTGCTCTGGAAAACCTGTCAAAGTCATCGACAAGTATGTACTCGAATTCTCTTCTATTTGCATGATCGATCAGTTCATCGAGTTGTTCTCTTCGATTGACTTTACCTGTTTCCTTATCTGCGTAGTATGCCACAATCTCAATTTCGTTGCCTTCGGCATATCTGTCGCATTCTTCAAATTGCCCGACCAGGCTGAGATCAGATTGATGGAGCGTTGAGACCCTCGCGTATGCAGCGGCTTTTTTCAACAAAAACACCTCCTAACTAGATCATAGGATTAATCGAGATGTTCGATGAAAAGGGCATCAACAATAAGGTATACATATGATAACATAGAATATTGAGGGATAACTCCTCTGTTTGTTCGTAATTACTAAAAAAGTTGGGAGGGGATAGTCATGGCGCGTGGCTCGAAAATCGAGTGGACAGAGGCGACGTGGAATCCTGTTACTGGCTGTTCGAAGTTCAGCAAAGGCTGCGAACATTGCTATGCCGAAAGGTTATGCAAGAGACTGAAGGCAATGGGAAACAGGAAGTATGAGAACGGCTTTATACCAACTGCTCATCCGGAGACACTTAACGAACCTCTTGGCTGGAAGCAGCCGAAGATGATATTTGTTGTCTCAATGGGAGACCTTTTCCATGAAGATATCTCTGATTCCTTTATAATTCAGGTATTTGAGACGATGAACAAAGCTTACTGGCACACTTTTCAAGTGTTGACGAAGCGAGCGGAACGTTTATTAAGCATTTCGGAAAAAGTTGACTGGACGCACAATATCTGGGCTGGTGTCACTGTTGAATGTGCTGATTACAAGCACAGAATAGATCTGTTGAAAAGAGTGCCATCCAAAGTGCGCTTTGTTTCCATGGAGCCTCTCATTGGCGGAATTGGTTTTGTTGAACTCAGAAAAGTACATTGGGTAATTGCAGGAGGAGAAAGCGGGCCAGGTTCGCGAAGTCTTGACCCAAGATGGATTAGAGAAATACGTGACCAATGTGTTCGTCAAGAAGTTGCTTTCTTCTTCAAACAGTGGGGAGGTTTCAACAAGAAAGCCAACGGTAGAATTCTGGACGGTCAGACATGGAATCAGCTGCCTGTCTAGCTGTCTTCAAGTATTTCAATGACTGAATTCTTGTTAATTCTTTTGGGCCCGGAAACCAGTTTGATCTTTCCGGTTTCTAGAAGACCTCGAATCTGCTCTAGAATGCTGCTCTTTGTCCAAAAAAGCTTATCATCACACATTATTTCATTATAGAGTCTTTCCACTCTTATTTGCTCTGAACCACAAACACTTTTCAGGACTTCAAAAAAAGAATCTCGGCTTCGGGGTACGAAAATCGTTAATTGATCTTTGGCATAGCGCTCGTCATTCGAAAAATAGTGAGGTGATTTACTGAGCGAACTCATTACTTCTTTCATAATTGAAAGGCCATCACAATGTTTTGTAAGGTGTATCAGATCATATAGCGGCGACTCGCTGGGGGTCTTCATTGTGTAGTATGTTACATATGCGCCTGTTCTCTCTCTGAGATCTGAAATATATCTATCTCTGATTATCGGAACCGATTTCAGTTTTTCTTGATCATACCCCTTACCCATTATTCGCTCTGTCTTCTCTGAATTCATTAGGCGTTTGTTCCTGTTTATATCGGAATGCATGAAGTTGAAGAGCACTTCAGTTGAGATCCCTTTCATAGCTTTTTCTATTGCTTCAAAAGGAACAGTTGATGCATTAAATGGATCTATGAACAAAAATGCTGCTGTTTCCTTCTTCTTTGCTTCATTGAGTATCATGTCGAACTTCTCCAAGAAATCACATTCATGGAAGTGAATCTGAACAGCACTATTGAATCCGCTTTCAAAGCAACTGAGAAAGCTCGTAATGTTCTCTTTGAGTCTCCTAAGTACATCAGCTTTTGCATCGCAGAACACAAATTCATATCCACATGATGGGTGTTTTTTCCATGCTTCAAAGGCATTCTTTAGGGCAATCATAGGTGACCCGTGTATCCCATTGTCAAATACTCCTGGTCCTGAGCAAGTATCCACGTAATAAGCTCGTCGAAATCGATAAGTTATCTTCATATACCAGACACCAAGATATTTTTCCAGTATGGACTCCTTGATTTGTGAGTGTTCTTTGGGGTTCCACATTTCTGCCACTTATTCACCTCCAAGAGTATTTCTAGCGGAGTAACGATAAATAACTTCTGCCATCTCTTCCGCATCCTCCGAACGCATAAGACACAGAACTGGTATCCATATCCGGAAGGTAGAACACAGTCACCAATTCATCCACATCTTGTCCGTATTCCAACCAGATGTCGCGAGTTAAGTTTTGCAGGTCTTCTCTTGTGACGTTATTTTCGAGCAACTTGATTTTCGCAGTCCTTCTATGCATGCCTTTTCCAAAGTCTTTAATGTACAAGATTTCATGTGCCACCTTATTCTCTATCACATTACGCCCCCCCGAAGAATTAATAATGCATAAATCATTCTATATTATGTTACACAAAAAACCAAACATTCCGTCTGTTACAACGCTACTTTTAACATTCACGGGAGAGTTTCAAGATTTATGTACAACGCTAGATTTGAATACTAGTATGATATATTAATTTTAATCGTGTTTTTGATTCGCTAAGTACAATGGAATAAAAATGAACTGGGAGTGTGGGATTAGGAGGAGTTTTATGAAAGGATTTTCGGAACTGAGGTTCGCCGGACCCAAATTAGTCTTCGTTGTCTTTCTCATTTTGTTCTTACTCATGTTCTTGCCGTTTCATGTTTTCCAGTCCGAAACAGTTGCATACACCCAAAGGGTTTACTCAAACATCTACCAGAAAGCCGTTGATGCTCTTCTAACGACTCTATCCATCGGTTATTTTCAGTGGAATGCTATGTTCAATGCATTTGAAACTGAAAACCAGGAGTTCATCGACAGCATGTTTGAAGAAATACTCAACGACATTTCTCCTGTGAGATCCATAAATGTAATTGAGAGACCGAAGGAATTCTCGGCCGCTGATGACTACGAGTTATTCGTGGCAAATGAAGAGCTTTATGCCTATGCGAACGTGAGGGACAGCCTGGCGGACAATACTACTGAAAGATTTGTGGTAATGATTTCAATAGACAAACGTCTAGTTCTTGAAAGCCTTTCCATGGCCGACAGAATAAGCTTTTCAAATAAAGGGGACGAATTATTCGCATATGGTCTTCATGTCGATATAAAGGGTTACGACCTATACAACTGGCTGGTGTTTCACGCCTTTGCATCTGGATTAATTGGAGTCCTCCTCATGATGGAAGTTCTCGCGATCGCGTTTTCCAGGTATCATCATACTCAGGGTCTGCAGACTACGGTCTATATGTGGGAGCTACAGGATCCATACACCACTTACCATTCAAGGAATGTGGCAAAGATAGCGGAGATCCTTGGAAAGAGACTTAAGCTCAGGAAAAAGAAGCTTGTCGAGCTTGTAAACGGTGCCAAGCTTCACGATATAGGAAAGATGGGGATCTCGACAAGCATTCTCAGAAAGCGCGGTCCTTTGAACGAAATCGAATGGGAAGTAATGTTGAGCCACCCTGAGCGCGGGAAGAGATTGCTCGAGCAGTTCAAGTATCTTGGAAAATACATACCTTACGCATATATGCACCATGAAAGAGAAGACGGTTCAGGATACCCTCTAGGACTGAAAGGGGAAGAGATTCCATTTGAAGTGAAGATTCTCGCGGTTGCCGATGTATTCGAGGCTCTCACGGCCAACAGACCTTACAGGGAGGCTTATTCCTTCCCGCAAGCGGCCGAGATGATGACTGAAATGCCTCTTGACCAGGAACTAGTCTCTGCGCTCATAGAGATACTTCCCGAGCTTGAAACGGAACTATGCGGGAGAAACCCGGAGAAGTGCTGGGAAAGGTCTTAGACCAGGTAGTTAATTCTCTTGTTAATTGAATTCAAAGTCGAATACGTCATATTTATCTTGTTTCACGTGATATCTTACAGCCGCAGAGAAGCTGCTTCTCAATACCGCGCCGAAAGCATTTTGGGAATCGACGTACGAGTCTATGTAATAGACAAACACTCCCTCAGATTCTTTTCTGGATCTTATGAGAGGATCAAACGAAAACTTTGCGGACGATGGTGAGACCAGGAATCTCTCGGCGTAGTTCTTAGCTGCCTGATAGCAATAGACCCTATCGTTCAGATAGTAGCTGTCATTTCTCGGCTGATCTGAAATTGACTTGCACATCGTGTTGCACATGGTCAGTACGATCGCCACTACAGAGATGACGAACACTGCTCCTATGAGAGTTGTTTTGGAGTGTGGCTGCGAAGACTGCACTTTAGCTTTACTCTGGCTAGGGATATTTTGGGCCGGCTGCGGTTTCTTATGGTCAGGTGTGTTCTGGATTTTCTCGCGTTCGAGGTAGCCTTTGAGCTGGTCGTACAACGTGGCAATATCTGTTTGAGAGGCTTCCGGGATTAAAGACACCACGAACCCGATCGTTTCTTCCTTTGTGTACCCTTGTTCGACACACCATTTAACGTCGCTGATGAGTCGTTTTTTATCCATGCTTTCCCCTTAGGTACTCGTTTCAGTTCCCCCAAAAAAGAATATCAAAAATCAGAAAGTTTTCTCTTCAGTCCAACGACTACACCGATAATAGCACACTCGGTGGTCCCGCAGATTCAAAACTAACAGTATTATTGGTATTATCAGAATATTGATTCAACTTTGTCAATGTCAAACTCGTAGAACTTTGTGCGGAAACTGACAATTCTTCCATCTCTTATCTTCAGCCAAATCCTCTCACTCTGCAAGTCCCGAATAATCAACTCTTGGTTGGGGGTGTTAACTGAAGCTTCGCCAGAGATAATTCTGAGCTTTTTGCCAGTGTCTGCCCTTGTCCCCGTAATTGCCAAAGCTGGAAAGCCTGTGTCTTCTAGCACAATGTTCTCATGACTTTCGTAGATGAACTCTACTTCACTACCCATTCTCTCATCTCCTTCACCAACATTACTCGTTTCCATTCCTCAATCAGACAAGAAACTCACTCAGTTATTTCAAGTTCCTTTGAGAAAAGAGTTTTGGCATATTCCGACAATGAATAGCCATTATCATCTACAATCAATTCCCCGCCAAATCTTACCGCAAGTCCCCTAAATGTTCCTCCTAAGGTTTTGAATTCGAATTGCTTTTCTATCAATGAGCTTTTTATGTAGTCTATCGGAACGGGAGAATTAGAGCCTACCAAGATCTTGAGGATCTCGTTTTGTATTGGGGTAAGCCCCTGCAAATCAATATTTGGCTCAGCCGATGGTCTGATCATCTCTATACATTTTTTGGAAATTATGGATCCTTCTCGGATAACATCAGATCTAATAAGCTTTGCAACCAGTATATCGACTATCTCCTCAGAAGTTACTTTATAACCCGAGGCGGTTGACACCTCTTTCCTGAGCTTATCTATTACTGCCTGGGAAAGAAGTACATTAAGAACAACGCTTGGTTTAAGAGCGTTTTTATAGTCCCAGTATTCATCTATTATTCCTTTTGTGAGACTCTCTCGCGTGAGATAAAATACCTCGTTATAATCAATTGAAGATGGGTCAAGAAGGGAAAAGCTTATAAATAACTCTTTATCTACCTGTTTATCAACTATTACCCTATATAACTGCCATTCACAGCCGTTCGTAAGCACAGCCCATTTAACCCCTTCACTGGCTGCATAGTTTATGGTTTGGCGAATATAATCCTGTTTCAATTGGGAATCCATAGACTTAACTTCGATAAGCATATGAGGTTTGCCGTCAAGAATGATCGCATAGTCAACATATGTGGATTTGATCATATGCTCTGCGGTCACTTCAAAATACTTATCATAGCCGAAAACCCTCTCAAGAAGATCGTTGACTATGATTCTCGTGTCCGCTTCGTTGGCTTTGTTTTGAAGGCTGCGCTTAATGATAGGAACAAAAACTTCGATAGCCTCTCTTAATTTGGCTACCTGATTTTGAGAAGGTTTTTTCATACCTGTCCCCCCTATTATTTTCTTCCTCGTTCGCAGCTTTCCCCAATTCAAAAAGAAGTGGTACTAAGTTTCCTTGGAATACTTACCTGTCACTACTCCGATAATTCCCCACTTCGGGTTGTCCCGCAGGACCAGAATAACTTTTTCGTATTCCGGGTTCTCAGGCTCGAGTATGACGACGTTCGAAATATTGCTGTGTATGTATCGCCTGAGAATACACTCGTCACCATTTGCATAAGCAACCACATACTGACCGCTTCGCGCGTGAGTTTGTTTCTTCACATAGACCAAATCACCATCATTGAACTTTGGTGACATGGAATCGCCCTTCACTAATAGTGAGAAATCGCTATTTCCCTTTGGGTCATAAGCATATCCGAGTATCTCTTCGTAAGCCGGCTCTCCGTTGCCAGCACATATTCTCCCTAAAATCGGGATTTTCTTCATTTCGCTAAACGGAACAATTCTATCTTTTAGCTTTTCAAATGTCAGGAGAGTTCCTAATATATCTAGCTTCATAAAGACAACTGGATCAACTTCCTGATCATTCTCAATGGCCGTTATTATTTCAAGAGGTATTTCTGATCTTTTAGCGAACTGCTCCTGGGTAATTCCGAGCAACGCTCTTAGCTTTTTCAACCTGATTGACAGGGGTTCCTTATTCTCTTCTTCTTTATCTATTTTCCCGAGTAAGTAATCAGTACTTACGCCTAGAATTTCCGAGAGTTTTTCTATCGTTTTCAGATCTGGATTGAATTTCCCTGTTTCCCATGTTGCCAAAGTTGACCGAGGAACATTCAACAATTCTGCAAGGTCACTTTGCCTAAGCCCTTTTACATTTCTGAGTTCTTTTAGGCGTTCAGCCAATTTACTCATAATTCCCCTCCAACATGATTTTAGCATTAATGTTGGTAATTTCGACCTGAGTTGATAATTCCAACATTTTACACAGTGGCAACGTTGAGTTAATTGACATTGTTGGATTGATCGACGTACAATATTGTTGGTAATCTCGACAAGAAAGGAGGCAAACAATGAGAGAAAACAGAGTGAGAGAACACAGGCAAAGGCTTGAGCTTACACAAAAACAGCTCGCAGAGAGGATCGGGATATCTAGGAACCATCTAACTCTGATTGAAATAGGCAGAGATAATCCCTCCCTTGAAGTAGCTGGCAGGCTGGCTTCCTTTCTGGGAGTAACGATAGAAGAAATCTTCCCATGGTTAAAACATCCTGGGTTTCAAGAAGATCCTGAAGAGTCTTTAGCCAACCCTTACCCGAAGCATACAT